>JAAYBJ010000216.1 GCA_012730105.1 Candidatus Hydrogenedentota bacterium | reverse complement strand
TGGCAATGGAGCATGACCCCATTGTTACGCAAGGCCCACCCGGCGCCACCTTTCACCTGCTCGCCGACAAAACGGTATTCAACGCGCAGTTTATACTTGGAAAACTTGTCCTTGTAGAAGATATGCCCGAACCTGTCCTCAAAGGCCTCATACCTGTCGTAAGCGACCTTGAGCACGCCGTCCTCCACGCGAAAAGTATCCTTGTAATTTTCTCCTGCAGGACACCCTTTGACCTTGATCGTCCAATCGTTGAGGTCTTTTCCGTTAAACAGGGCTATCCAACCCGGTTCCGGACCGGCCACGGCATCCTCAGCGAAACTATCCAGGGGAAGGACAAACGAACTACATGTCAGGAGAACAATGGCCCACGACATAGCCGCGCATCGGAGAAGTCGTATCCCTTTTTTCATACACGCCTCCATAGGGTTTGATACTCACACCTAAAGCGGGCTTTGCCCGCAAAGAAAGAACAGTTCGCCATGAGGCTATGCCTACCCTACAAACAATGAACCTGTAAACGCGGTTATCCTTGCGGCGTTGAAAGCGGCGGGGAAGCCGCTTCTACATTCATTAATTACAGTGGTAAGCAGGGACTGCCCAGCTTGTCCGCCGGGGCGGACTCACATTCGTCGGGGTCAGTCCTTTTTTTATCTCATTGTAGGCTACGATTTGCGACACGCAAATGCCTTAAGTTAGTGCCATTCGAACATGTCCCTGGAATTCAACACACTTACTTGGGCAGAACATCCAGAATGCGTTTATAAATTTCATCCGGGCCCGCATTGGAACCGGGCACATTCACCAGGGCACCCTGTTTTTCGTAGTAGGCGATGATGGGTTCCGTGGTCTCGTGATAAGTCTGCAGGCGCGCCTGCACCGTTTCCGGCTTGTCGTCATCGCGTTGAATAAGTTTGTCAGCGATTTCCGCGGGCGGCGGATTGAACTTGAGATTATAGACCGCCCCGGTATCCGGATCACTGCGCCGCGCGCTGAGGCGTTCCACAATCTCCGAATCTGGCACATCGATGTTCACGGCCACATCAATCTTCTCCCCGCGCCCGGCCAGAAAGGCGGTCAGCATTTCCGCCTGCGGCAGGGAGCGCGGGAAACCGTCCAGGATATACCCATTGGCGCAATCAGCCTGTTGAAGCCGATCGGCGACAATGTCGCAGGTCAGTTGGTCCGGCACCAGCCCGCCGCTGTTCAGATATCCCTGCACCTGTTTTCCCAGGGGCGTGCCTTCACGCAGGTTTTTGCGGAAAATGTCACCCGTGGAAATGTGGGGAATGGCCATTTCCTGGGCCATACGCACGGCCTGTGTTCCCTTGCCCGCGCCCGGCGCGCCCAACATTACGATTCTAAGTCCCATATGCCTGTCCCTTTCTAACGCGGGCTTTGCCCGCAACCCGGTTTTGAATTCCGGGGACACGTTTCCCAATTACCCTCGAAGTCATAATTACAGCACCCAAGCAGGGATGTGTAATTGGGAACATGTCCCCGGAATTCTAACAACTTCTTGCTTTAAGTGATAACATTTTTCCCATAAGGATCTACGCTTCGTCCGGGACTTCGCCCGGAAGAAGTGGCGCCTTCGGCGCAACCAAAACGCAGTATCTCAGTCAGAAAGAAACACATGAAACACACCCGTATCAACGTATTGTTCGTTTCATTATGAACAACCTTAAGCAGCGTCATTCCGGTTTTTTCGCGGTCTTTGGCCAGCATCGAAGAACGGTACTGTACAACGCGAAAAAGACCGGAATCCAGATTCGTCCCGCTGCAATGAATGCCCATTTCCCATCTTA
>JAAYBJ010000215.1 GCA_012730105.1 Candidatus Hydrogenedentota bacterium | reverse complement strand
TTCATTGCAGCGGGACGAATCTGGATTCCGGTCTTTTTCGCGTTGTACAGTACCGTTCTTCGATGCTGGCCAAAGACCGCGAAAAAACCGGAATGACGCTGCTTGCGGTTTTTATAATGAAACGAAAAATACGTTGATACAGGTGTGTTTCATGTGTTTCTTTCTGACTGAGATACTGCGTTTCGGTTGCGCTGAGGGCGCCACTTCTTCCGGGCGAAGTCCCTGACGAAGCAGAGTAGCACCTTACCGGAACATGAGTCCTTTAACACGTAACACATAGTGCACGTTGTTCACGCTTACGACGTGTCGCGCTGTTTGATGCGACGGGTTAGCATCTGCACAAACGTGTGAACCTCTGTCGCTTCCGGTTTTCAGACGATATATTTTCCCCGCGGCACATAGTGTGTATGCAGGAGGTTGTGGCTTGTTTTTCCGCAAGGCCCGTCCTTCAGGAAGTTCCCGTACATTTCCAGCACCGCCGGATTTTCATGGGACTTGCGCACAGCGGAACGCTTGTCTTCGGAATAGATCGCGTTGGCCCGCGCGGAGCGAATGGCCGGACTGGTCGGTATGGGTTGACCGCCGCCACCAAGGCATCCTCCCGGGCACGCCATAAACTCAATGAAATGGCATTCACTGAATTTGCCGCCTTCCTTGATATTTTCCAGTACCCGCTTGGCATTGGCCGTGCCGTGACATACCCCAACCTTCAGGGTGGCGCCTTTCAGCCAATTCCAATCAGGAACAAGATGCGCCAGAATGTCTGGAACAGGTCCTACCGCTGCAATGGGTATTTCGGCATACTTCACACCGTCAAAGCCCCGCACCGGAATGATGTCCGCATGGTCATAGAGATCCTCCACCTTGATGCCGCACACCAGTTCCACTACGGTGCGCAGCGCGGCCTCCATTACCCCGCCGCTTGCACCGAAGATGACGCCCGAGCCGGTTTCGTGTCCAAAGGGATCGTCAAAGTCGGATTTTGGCATGTCGGGAAGGTATATGCCGGCCTCGCTGATCATGCGCGCCAATTCACGGGTGGTAAGGCCGTAATCCACATCCTTGTAGCCGCTGTCGTTCATTTCCGGTCGGTTGCATTCAAATTTTTTGGCCGAACAGGGCATCAAGGCGACACTGACGATATCTTCGGGATTCAGGCCGTTCTTTTGTGCATAATAGGTTTTTATGACCGCGCCGAACATCTGTTGCGGACTTTTTGCCGAGGATACGTGAGGCAGCATTTCAGGGTAGAAATGTTCAATGTATTTGACCCATCCGGGTGAACAGCTGGTAAATTGCGGCAAGGCGGTCTGTTCCTTTTTTACAAGCGCTTTGTAAAGGCGCAGAATCAGCTCCGTGCCCTCTTCGATGATGGTGAGGTCCGCCGTGAAATTCGTGTCAAACACCCGGTCAAAGCCGCAGCGCTTCAGCGCGGTATTCATTTCAAGGGTAAGGGGTATGCCCGGTTCCAGACCAAAACATTCCGCGATGCCCGCCCGGGGACTGGGGGCCGTCTGTATGACCACATGCTTTGCGGGGTTGTCGATGGCATTCCAGACTTCGTCCGTGGGATCGTTGGCCTTAAGGGCGCCCGTGGGGCATCTGTTCACGCACTGGCCGCAATTAATGCAGACGACATCGGCCAGCGGCTTATCCATGAAGGTCTCTATCCTGGTGGCCGCACCCCGGTGGGCCGCATCGAGAACGCCTACTTCCTGAAGGTCGATACAGGTACGCACGCACCGCCGGCACAAAACGCATTTGTTCATGTCGCGGACGACGGAATAACTCGACTCATCCGTGGGATGCATAGGCGCCTCCGGATGGCCGAAGCGGAAATAGTCCACCCCGTATTCTTTCGCGAGTGGCTGGAGTTCACAATTGTTGTTGCGTACGCAGGCGTAACATTCGCCGTAATGCTTTGAAAGCAACAGGTCCACGATGTGCCGGCGCGCCTGACGCACCTTTCTGGTATGCGTTCTGACCTTGACGGGCGCCGTAATCGGGTAGGCGCATGCGGCCTGCAGGGTGCGCTGGCCTTCGATCTCGACAACGCAGATGCGGCACACGCCCGCCACGCAGAGATCATCGTGATAGCACAAAGTGGGAATGTGAACGCCCAATTGTTTGGCCGCTTCGAGGATGGTGGTGCCTACCGGCACCTTTATTTCCCGGTCATCAATCGTGATGCCGACCTTGCTGCCAATACCGGTTGTCTCGGCGGTAGTGACTTTAAATGCCCTCTGGCTTACGGGAGCGCGCGAGGTCGAGGTTTTGCTGTCAAGAATCTCGGTCATGGTTTGCTCCTTAACTTTTATCTGCCCGCGGGGGCGGCGGCCTTCCGGCCCAGGATTTCGGACTTGAAATGGTTGACGATGGAGAGAAATGCGTTCGGGCTGGATTGGCCCAAGCCGCATTTTGAGGCCAGCTGCATGGTTTCCCCGAGGGCGCAAAGGTCCTTCAGATAGGTCATGGAACATTTTCCTGCCTCAAGCAGGCGGACGCCTTCCAGCAGTTTTTCGTTGCCTTCCCTGCAGGGTGTACATTGCCCGCACGATTCCTCTGTAAAGAATTCCAGGAAGTTTTTGGCGATGGCAAGCATATCGCGTTGAGGCCCGAAGACAATGACGGAGCCGCCGGTAGGTACGTCCTCAAAGGCCAGGGTACGTTTAAATTCCGCGGCCGGAATGCAGTGGCCCGAAGCGCCACCGACCTGAACTGCCTTGGCATGCGTCCCTCCCACGGCTTCCAGCAAACGATCAATGGTGACGCCCATGGGAAATTCATACACGCCGGGGCGTTCACAATCGCCGGAGACACTGAATAATTTGCTGCCGGCGGACTTATCGGTGCCCATAGCCTTGAACCAGTCCGCGCCCTTCGCGAGAATACAGGCGGCCCATGCCAGGGTTTCCACATTGTTTACTATCGTGGGATGCCCCCTGAAACCCGTATCGACCGGGAAAGGCGGGCGATTGCGGGATTCCCCTCGATGACCTTCCAAGGATTCGATGAGCGCGGTTTCTTCACCGCAAATATAGGCCCCGGCGCCCATGCGCATCTCTATGTCGAAGGCATAATTCTCTTTTCCCAACAGGCCCTTTCCGAGCAGGCCCTGGGCGCGGCGACGCGCCAGTACCTCTTCAAGGGACTGGCGGAGATAGCTGTATTCACCGCGCAGGTAAATAATCCCTTTTGATGCGCCGATGGCATAGCCGGCGATGGTCATACCCGCAATGACAAGATCGGGAAACTCGGCCAAGATGAGCCGGTCTTTGAACGTGCCCGGCTCTCCTTCGTCCGCATTGCAGACCACAAACTTCTGGTCACTCTTTGCCGCGGCGGCAAGGTTCCATTTAACACTCGTGGGGAAACCCGCGCCGCCTCGCCCACGCAGTCCTGAATGGTTCAATTCTGAAATAATGTCCGCGCGACCCATGGAAAACGCTTTTTTCAGGCCCGCATCCTTGTCGATATCGCTGAAGCTAAGATGGTTGGTGTTTGTTTTCATTGTATTCATGGTCAGTGTTCCTCCGCCTGCTGGAAGACATTGATATCCATTTCCCTTCGGAACCGGGCGAGAATGTCATGGATACTTTCCGGCGTTACCCGCGTAAATACTTGTTCATTGACCAGCAAGGCCGGTCCCTGATCGCACATACCGAGGCAATTGGCCCATTCCAGGGAAAAGCGTCCGTCCGGCGTGGTCTCCCCGAAATTGATGCCGAGTTCATTTCTCAGTTGCTGGGCGATTCGATCACGACCCGCCATGTCACAAGCGATCGTCCGGCAAAGACGCACCTCAAAACGACCCTTGTGGGCTTCTTTCAAATAACTGTAAAAGGAGACCACTCCATGGACTTCCACGGGATGTATGGACAATTGGTCAGCGATGACTTGCATGGCATATTCGGAAATGCGGCTGTATTTTTTCTGGACTTCCTGCAACATCGGAATCAGGCTGCTACGATCATTTCCATACTGGGTGATCCATTTTTCGATATCCAGTCGGAGGCGTTCTTGAACGGGTACTAACATGGGCTTACCCTTTCACCTGCTGAAGCAGGGCGGCGACCTTGCTGAGCAGTTTGGACGGAGCAATGGGCTTTTCCTCAAAATCATCGACAGGAACCATTTCCTCGTCCCTGCCAATATCCAGGCCCGTCGCACGACTTACCGTGGTAAGCATTAATATGGGATTCGAAAAGCGCTCCCTGCGCAAATCCTGGGCCATGGTAAGACCGTCATCGGGTTGCTCCATCATAACGTCCAGAATAATCAAGTCAGGTGCAAAAGTTCTTACTTTTTCCATTCCCTCCTGCCGGTTATAGGCAATTGCAGTCTCGTGGCCCTGCTCTTTTAACAACAAGTTAAGGGCGTCCACCACATCAGGGTCATCATCGACAATCAGTACTTTTGCCATACACATTCCCTTTCCTGTTTGCCTTGCGCATATTTGGACAACATCTTCCGAACCGTGGTGCTCGCAGAAAATAAGAAGAGCCTTCTCTGGTAAATTTTATCAGAAGTATCTTTTGCTGCACCTGTAAAAGTAGTATATACGATGTATCTGATAAATACAACAAAAATATTTACTAGATATCGACAGCAAAAATAACAATTAGTAAGACAATGTCAGCCTTTACTGCGAGCACTACGGTCAGTTTCCAGCCATCATGAATATTCGCGCTTATTTATGTCGAATTGGGCTGTTTTCCTTTATATTTCGCGTTTCTATGTCACCGAGGGTTGTGTTATGGCTGTCGATTTTGTACGTATCGTTACGTAAAACACAGCAAAAACCCTTGAAATCCAATTACCGGAAGGACCAGCACGTTGACATATGGTTTGCATACTTAAGCAGGCGAAGGGACGGGATACCACAGTAAATTGAGAACAGATTACAGGCTGTCACACGTCAGAATCCTTTTGTTTGATAACGTATCCCCGGACAGTGCTCCCATTTCATATAAGCGCTATTTTTTTCTTAAATAGTCGGAAGAGGCTAAAGACGTAACTTCTGACGGTCTGTAAGCCTCATCCGCACGTTTCAAAGCAGGCTTATCCTTTGCACAGAATCGAAAGCCGTTTCGAGTTCATTTTGCTGTTATGGTAAGATAGCGGAATTCGGTGCGGATTCTTGTTCGTTTTAGCGGAGAGGGTTATCTATGAGCGGTTTCTCGAAAAAATGGAGACAGTTTGTCAATTCCCGTAAGTTTGCCCGGGTTGGGAAAAATTGCAGTTTAAAAGGCAGGCAATTGGAAGTGGACGGGCATGTGGAACTGGGCGATTATTGTAAGATACGGAATAATGTGATTTTCCGTACCAACGGCGGGGGCAAAATCCTGCTCGACACCTATTCTGGTGTCAGTTATAATTGCTTTCTCGAGGCCAGAACGATCATCAAAATCGGCCGTTTTTCAGGTATTGCTGAATTTTCCGTCATTCGGGACACCAATCACGCCGTGATCGGCACGGCGGATCACTGGCGATTGACGCCCTATATTTCCCAACCCATTGTGATCGGAGAGTCCTGCATGATTGGGAGCAATTGCTATATCTGCCCCGGGGTGGCCATCGGCGACGGCTCGATTGTTGCGCAGCACAGCGTTGTGACCAAAGATATCGGGCCGCTCGAGATTTGGGCGGGCAATCCCGCGCGGAAGGTGGCCCATCGGGTTAAAGGCGTTTCCGACTCCATGAAATCGCGCTATGAAGATCTGTTGAACCGTTACGGCCTCCGCCAGAACCGGAACGGTTTCCAGGAGGAATTGGACGCGGTTGTGGAAGTGGCCCTGCAGGGTGTTAACCGCGCCGCGGAAGAGCGCGACCGACTTCTTGCGCTATTTGAGGCGGATGCTCCCGAGAACCGGGAAGAGTGATTCTACCAGTCCCCTCCGGGCAGGCACTCCAACTCCAGCATGTTGCGCGTTGTATTCATGACAGGCGCAAGGGCGCTCCTTCTGCAACCGACAGCCCAGATAATCCGATCATTG
>JAAYBJ010000214.1 GCA_012730105.1 Candidatus Hydrogenedentota bacterium | reverse complement strand
GTGTACTGACGAATCGCTCGGTTACGATCGCCACCTACGCGCTTTGTGGTTTCTCCAATCCCGGAAGCCTGGGTATTCTTATCGGCGGCATTTCCGCTATGGCGCCCGAACGGCGCGGTGACATTGCGCGGATGAGCGTGCGCGCCTTTATCGGCGGTACCCTGGCCGCCTTTATGACCGCATGTATTGCGGGTGTGCTGGTCGGCGGATGATCGGTACCCGAGATATCTGCTTTTTTGGGGTTCGTTATGTTTTACAACGGGCCTATACGGTGTACTGCCGCCGGTAAGGTACTGCCGCGGATAATTTAGGGGTGGCGGGAATGACTGCAGTATATTGTGTTGTTAACTTGTGTGTAACCTTGACAATGCGGGTGTATGAACCGGAGGATATTTTGGGGAACGACGCGCTATAATCAAATGATGGGGTTGGTATCACGCCCTGTTAAAGAGAGACTTTGAGGTATGCGTCTACATCTGACAGATACTGAGGCAGCCCAGCAAACGGTGCTGGATGATGCATCTTCTTTTCTTGTCAGTCCAAGATTTCTGCGCACACGGCTGCTTGTATATGCGGCCGCCCGATTCGGTGTGGTCGCCGCCATCATTTCTGGTGCTTGGTTTGCTCCCCTGGTTGTGGGTATTGACGGCTTGCCCGTCCGGGCACTGCATGTTCTCGCCGCCGTCCTGTTCGCCTACAATATCGTTGTGTTTTCCCTGCTTTATAGGTATCGCTGCGCGCCCAGGTGTTCTCATCTTTACCTGGTGGTATTGATGCACGGGACCATTACCTTGGATTTTGTATTTCTGACTGCGGCGCTTTGGTTGGTCGGCGGCGCCGCGTCGCCATTCACCTCCTTTTATATTCTGCACATTATTTTGGCTGCCATGCTGATGCCGCGCTTGGAGGTGTTTCTTCAGGCCTTGTTGGGCTATCTTCTTTTCGCGGGGCTGGTTTTTGCGCAGCTGTTCGAAATCGCGCCCATTTTTACACCGGCGGGGGCGATCATCTCTAATGCGCCCATGGACGGCCGTTTTGCCGCCACGGTGCTGACGGTTCAGGCGATCCTGCTTACAGTTACCACATGGCTGGTGTCCGAAATGGCTCTTGCCTTGAAGCGCGGCGAACGCGCCTTGAGTGAGCTGAATGTCGAACTCAAACAGCTTTCAGAAATGCGCCGGGATTTTCTGCATGTCGTAACGCATAATCTCAAGGCGCCCGCGGCCGCCGCCACCATGCTGCTGGAGACCGTGGAAAGCCTTTGGTCGACAAATGCGTCTAACAGCGCGCGGGAGGCGATCAAGCGCGCCCGGCGCCGCACCCAGGAATTGGGTGAACTCGTGCAGGACCTGCAGCAGCTTTCGGCCCTTGAAAGCGGGGCGTTGCGGGGGCAGGAACAGCATTTCAGCCTGAACGACACGGCCCGCAAGCTGGCTGAAGAATATGGCGAGTCGGCCGCCCTGAAAAAACAGCAAGTTGAACTGCTGCTTGAGGAAGGATTGCCGGAGGTGCATGCGGTGCCTCGCCTGATCCTGGAAGCGGCGGCGAACTATGTGACCAACGCGATCAAGTATACCCCGGAAGGGGGGCACATCACCCTGCGCACCTTCAGCGAAGCGGGACAGGTGGTTTTCGAAGTGGAAGATACCGGCGTGGGCATACCGAAGGAATGTCTGGGCAACCTTTTCGGTGAATTTGTAAGGGCTCCCGCCCAGGTGTCGGGCGAGCGGCCCCCGGGTATCGGGCTGGGCCTGTCCATCGTGAAACGCATCCTGCAGTATTATGACGGACGTGTTTACGTGTCCAGCACGCTAAACAAGGGGAGTGTGTTCGGCTTTGCCCTGCCGCTTCCGGGCGGCGCCGCTGTCAAAGCGGTCGAATAGTACGGCCGGTTCCGCTTTCCTTAAGCGGCATCATACTCCGAACAGATTTCCAGGAGCAGTTGCAGTGTTTTGGCCAGGCAGTCCTCTTCCACCACGTCCACCGTGTCGCGGCGGTTGTGGTAGTAATGGGCCGGGGCGGGGTTCATGGCACAGATGGCGGCTGTCGGTAGGCCCGCCTGGGTGAAGGCGGTTCCGTCGCTGGAGCCCACGGTAACGGTGGCATTCCTGAGATCCAGGCCGCAGTTTCGGCCCGCGCTGCGGACCAGCTCACACACGCGCGGATCATGGGCAACACGCCCGTTCAAGTCCCGGTTATACAGGGCAAGGTGCGCCAGTTCTGATACCGTGTCCACCGCAATAACAACGGTGGGTGTGGCATCCAGTTCCGCGCGGTGCGCCTGGATGTATGCCCGCGCGCCTTCCAGTCCCGCTTCTTCGGAGCCCGTGACCAGGGCCGTGACTTCCGTATTTTCAAAAGAGAGGTTCTCGGCCTTCATCCATTTCACCAGTTCCGTCACGCACAGCGCGCCGCTCAAGTTGTCGCCGGCGCCGGGCGACACGGTTCTGAAGTTGGTAAAGACCAGGCCGATCAGCAATCCCGGCAGCGTGAATACATGTGAAAGCCCCAGCCACTGCCAGACTGCGGCCCCTGTATATACGCCCCCCGTCAAAGCCGCCGCGAGTGTTGTGCCAAGCACATACAGCACCGAAAGCAGCAACAGCACAACAAACACTGGAAAGATGCGCGGGCACCACCGGTGGAAGCGCCATTCGTAGGCCGCATCGGCGTGGCCCGCCAGGATGATCCGCTGTTTTCGTTCACCGGAAGGCGGCAACGACGCGGACAGGTTCAGCGATGTGGACTTTGGGAAGAAGCGCGAGAGAATGTGGTTGTAATACACCAGTTCGCATACAAATACGATCACGGCGAAGATCGCCGGTAACGGCGACAGGCGCGGCGCAATCCAGTACAAGGGCAGTGAACAGAGCGTCAACAACGAGCATACCAGCGGCATGGCCATGAAGGCCTTCTGCGCTACGGGGAAGGGTTCCAGCGCGACGTCGAATCCAACCGCTACCAGCTCCTGTTTCAACTGCTCCTGACAGGCGCGCTCACCCGGGCTGCCCGGCGGCCGCTGCCCATGTTTTTTAATAATGTCTCCCATGGAGACTTTGATGGCGCATGCGAGTTCAGCTGCCGTTTCAGGGGTGAGTTTGTTCGTCATAGATGAGGCTCCCATACGATAGATGATCTCATATAAGAACCTGCAATTCAAAACGTGGAAAATCTCCCTTCTGATACCACATTCTTGGGGGATAACAGTGATTTCCTGCACCTTGCCTAACCCATTCGCGGACGCTAAATCCAAGAATGGCCGTTGATACTGTCTTTTTGCGGAGTGGGCGAAGCATAACAAGAGGTTTTCATTTTTTAGGAAGGTCTAGTGGAACGCAATCTGTGGTAGGACTGTCGTACGATCGCACCTCGCATCTGATTGGAAAATAGTGTTAATATACATGAAAGAGAATTCTATTCACATAAGTTTCGGAAATGGACGGTGTACAGATGTATATCAATGATGGAAGTGATCCGCTACGTAATATGCGTGTGAATCGATGTATACGATAAATAAAATAAAGCAGGAAGTATCATGACCGACGATAGCACGAATCAGGAGAACGCACGGAAATGGACCATTTATGACATTGCCCGGGAGGCCGGAGTTTCCACGAATACGGTAAGCAAGGTATTTAACCGCAAGAGCGGCGTGGGGCCCGAGACCCGAAAGCGCATAGAAGAAATTATTCAGCGTGTCGGTTTTGCCCCCCATATCGGCGCCCGGGGACTTCGGGCAAAACAGAATGCCTGTATCGGGGTATCGGTGCCTGCGCCCTTCGATGTGGCGCCGGTCAGTCAAAGTTTCCTGTTATGGATGTTTGCCCTTTTGTACCGTGTGTTCAGTGTTCATGGAGAATACATCTGTTTTGACCTGAGTCCCTTTACGGCGCGCGGGGAGGTGGATTATGCCCGGGGTATATTTGAACAACTGTTCAAAGCCTGCGTGCTGGTGGGTCCTTTGGCGCTGGATGACAAGCGTATTCATCAGGTGCATAAAAGTGGGATTCCCTATATGGTGCTGGGCCGTCTTGATGCCTTGCCGGAGTGCAGCAGTGCCGCGGTGGACTACGTTACCGGGGCTTATCTGAGCACCCAATACCTCCTGCGGCGGGGCCATACGCGTATCGCCATGTTAAAGGCGTTCCAAGGCTATCAGCCGGGCATAGAACGGCTGCGCGGTTACGGGCGTGCCTTGGAGGAGGCGGGACTTCCCGTAGATAAAAGCCTGATACACAATGTGAAATTTGGCGCGAAAAATGTGACAAGCGTGGTGGAAGACATGTTGCAGGATCGTTCCGTTACGGCATTAATCGAGTCCAGCGCCACCGAGGATGGCGCCAGTGTGCGTGAAGGCCTGCGCCGCGCCGGACGGCAGCCCGGCCGGGATATCGAGATCGTTTCCTGGACCTACAAGGAGAATGCTTCCGTGTTGCGTGAAGAAGCGGCCCATTTGTGGCTGCCTGTGCGGGAAGCGGCGGAAGAAGGTATCGGGCGGCTTGCCGATTGGATTTACGGACGTCAAAATGGCCCCATACAGGTGCTCTACCAGCCGGTGCTGCGGGAGACTGCCGGAGAAGAGGAAATTGAAAAGCCGCGGCGTTTGTTTGAAACGCTCGAATAATCGCAGGCTTGTGTCGCAACGACCGCGGTGAAAGCGAACGTGTTTTAACCGCTTGCCTGGAAGTCATCAACAACATCGGCAACAGCCTCTTTTACGGGCGGACTTGAACTGAGCGGCCCGGGTTTATAGACTAAGGTCGTGTAACCCCACTATACCAATTGAAACTTAAGGAGTATATTCATGAACTTTGCCGTGTCTACTGCGGAGGCTTATGTCGCCGATGGCACTCCCCTGCCCGAAGCGTGTTCCCGTACCACCCATCTTGCGGTGGGTGCCCATCAAGATGATCTGGAAATCATGGCCTTTGACGGTATCATCAATTGTTTCCAGCGTTCCGACCGCTGGTTTTCGGCGGTGGTGGTGACCAATGGCGGCGGTTCGCCGCGTACGGGCTTGTACGAGAAGCTTACGGATGAGGAAATGATGGCGGTGCGCCGGACGGAGCAGAAGAAGGCCGCCATGATCGGCGATTACAGTGTTCAGTTCCTGTTGAACCACCCCAGCGGGTCCGTGAAGGACGGCGCAAACGCATCGGTCGTGGATGATTTGTATGCCGTTCTTGACGCTACGCGCCCAGAGACGGTGTTTACCCATAATCCGGCCGACAAACATGACACCCATGTGGGCGTAATGTTGAAACTGATCGCGGCCATCCGCAGGATGCCCGGGGAAGCGCGCCCCAAAAAGGTCTATGGTTGCGAAGTGTGGCGAGATCTGGACTGGATGTGCGATGCGGACAAGACGGTATTCGACGTATCCGCCCATGAAAACATGCAGGCCGCGCTGCTGGGCGTGTTCGACTCTCAGGTTTCCGGCGGCAAGCGCTATGACCTGGCGACCTTAGGCCGCCGCCGCGCCCATGCCACCTATTTCGCCTCCCATAATGTGGACACCGCTACGGGCATCAATTTCGGCATGGACTTGACCCCCCTGATTCAGGATGACACGCTTACTGCGCGCGAACTGTTTCATCAGCACATCCGGCGTTTTTCGGAAGAGATCGAAGAACGCTTGAAGAAGGTGGGCGGCTGACGCGTGCAAGCGGCCCGTGAAACGCATAACCGGCAGTGGAGAATCGATAATGAAGCCTGTTCAACTCCTGGGTATCCTGTTGCTGCTGGCGGCGCTTTGCGGCTGCGGCGGTGAACGTCGTGATCCCTCGGACCTGGGCGAGATTTTGACCGAATACGGCAATGACACGGCAGCGGAAAAGGGTGACTGGTTGATGCTGCAGATGCCTGCGGAGATGCCGCACCTGAATCCGCTCACCAGCTCTGATTATTATGCCTCCACGGTGCTGGACTGGGTGTTTGACACCCTGCTCGACCGCGACCAGGTGACCATGGACAACATCCCCAATGCGGCGAAGTCCTGGGATATTTCTGACGATCATCTCACCTACACCTTTCACCTGCGTGATGACGTGAAATTTTCAGACGGTGTGCCCATGACCGCCCATGATGTCAAATTTTCTTTTGATAAAGTGATGGACCCTAAGGTGGACGCCCCCTATCTGCGCAATTATTTTGTGGATATCACTGGCTGTGAAGTATTGGACGATTATACGGTCCGTTTCACCTGTAACAAGCCGTATTACCGCCACTTGGTCATGATCGGCGGGCTATATGTTCTGCCAAGGCATATTTACGGCGAGGGCGATTTCAACAATCATCCGAACAACCGCGCGCCGGTTGGCTCGGGCAAATATGCCCTGGAAAGTTGGGAAACGGGCCAGCGAATCACGCTTGTGCGCAATCCCCATTACTGGGGCAGTGCAGAGAAAGGGTGGCCTTATTTCGAAAAGATCGTCTATGCCATCATTCCCGATGACAACACGGCTTTCCAGGTATTGTCCCGGGGCGATCTGGATTTCATGAGCATGCCGCCCGACCTCTTTGTGCGCAGGGCGAATACGCCCCGTTTCAGGGAGCAGTTTAACCGCTTCGCTTATTACCGGCCCGCCTATAACTACATCGGGTGGAACCTGCGCAAACCTATGTTCAAGGACCGGGAAACCCGGCTGGCGCTGGCCATGCTGTTGGACCGGGAACTGCTCCGCGATGAAATCTATTATGGCCAGGCTGTGATTATTTCCGGCAATTTCATGCCCGGAACCCCGGAGCACAACGCGGCTCTTCAACCCGTTCTTTTTGATCCGGACCGGGCCCGTACACTGCTTGCGGAGGCCGGCTGGGGGGATGAGGACGGGAACGGCATTCTTGACCGGGACGGCGCGCCCTTCCACTTTGACGCCGCCACCACAAACCAGAACCCTCTTGCGGAAAAGGTGCTTACCATATTTAAGGAAGAACTCGCCCGCGCGGGTATTGACATGACCATCCGGCCCATGGAATGGGCGTCCCTGCTGGAGCGGGTGGACAAGCGTGAGTTCGACGCCATCCTCATGGGCTGGAGCATGCCGCCCGATCCCGATCCCTACCAGGTGTGGCACTCTTCCCAAGTGGACGCCGGCTCCAATTATGTCGGCTTTGTAAACGGGGAATCCGACCGGGTGATCGAGGATGCCCGCGTCTCTTTTGACCGTGACACGCGGATCGCCCTGTATCACCGGTTCCAGGAAATCCTCCACGAGGAGCAACCCTACCTGTTCCTGCTGGCCCCCAAGGTGCTTGCCGCCGGCGACAAGCGCCTTCACGGTATCCGCGTCTACCCCTTCGGCATTGACCAGCGTGAATGGTTCGTGCCGAAGGCTATGCAGCGGTACGGGGGATAACATGAGAACTGTACGCGGAAGACAGATGATACCGGAACACGAGTGGGAGGAGTAATAAGTCATGCGCGCCTATATTATCCGCAGGCTGCTCCTGATCATCCCCACGTTCATCGGCATCAGCATGCTGACTTTCGCGTTGATCCAGCTGGCGCCGGGAAGCCCCATCGCCTTAAAACTGCAGGGCATGGATGGCGCCATGCAGGCGGACGCGGCGACGCAGGACATTATCGAGCAGACCAAGGCGCTCTACGGCCTTGACAAACCCATCCCGGTGCAATATGGCCTGTGGCTCGGCCGCCTTGTCCGCCTCGATTTCGGCAACAGCATGAAGGACCAGCGCCCCGTAATGGACAAAATCGGCGAGGCGCTGCCCGTCACCCTCATGTTCAACCTGCTTTCCCTGTTTCTGGTATATCTCATCTCCATTCCCGTGGGCGTGTATTCCGCTACCCATCCTGGAACGAAGCGCGACAGCGCCCTTACGGTGTTTCTGTTTATCCTGTACAGCATGCCGACCTTCTGGGTGGCCATGCTGCTCATCTTGTTCCTGGGCGGCGGCGAGTACCTGGATTGGTTTCCCATCCACGGGCTGCAGTCCGGCGATGCGACGTCGCTGTCTTGGTTCGCGCGCCTTCTCGACCGGCTCTGGCACATGGCGATGCCGCTTTTCTGCATGACCTATGGCGGATTGGCGCTTCTTTCCCGGTACATGCGCGCCGGCATGCTCGATGTGCTGCGCCAGGACTACATCCGCACGGCGCGCGCCTACGGGTTTTCTGAACGCACGGTCGTCTGGAAGTACACCATGCGCAATTCGCTGATCGCCATTGTCACGCTGCTCGGCGGGCTGCTGCCCGCCCTCATAGGCGGCAGCATCATCATCGAAACGATCTTTTCCATCCCCGGCATGGGCCGCCTCGCCTTTGAGGCCGTGCTCAGCCGGGATTACCCCCTGATCATGGGGGAGGTGACCATCGCCTCCCTGCTGACGCTGGCGGGGCTCCTGCTTAGCGATCTTCTGTATGTGGCGGTGGACCCGAGGATTAAACTGGGATGACAGAAACGGACCTTCAGACGGAAAAAACGAGCCGGCGGAGCCTGGTATGGCGGCAGTTCAAGAAGAACAAGCCTGCCATGGTCGGGGTGGCGCTGGTGCTGGTCCTGGGCCTGGTCGCCCTGTTTGCCCCGTTCCTCGCGGGCGATGTGCCCATCGTCATGCGCAAGGATGCAAAACTATACCTGCTTCCAAACGTTATCACCTACGGCGCCCTGCAGGCTGAAAACATGTACCGGAACTTTGACCGCTGGGAACCCGGTCCGGGTGAATTCGCCTGGCGTCCGCCCATCCCTTACAGCCCACTGCGCCAGAACCTGCGGGAGCGGCTCGAACCGCCAGGACGTGAACACTGGCTCGGCACGGACGACCGCGGACGCGACGTGCTCAGCCGCATTGTCTGGGGTACGCGCATCTCCATGTCGGTCGGGTTTATCGCCGTCGGTATTGCGGTGCTCATTGGTATAGTATTGGGTGCCCTCGCCGGTTTCTATGGCGGCGCGGTGGACGCTCTTATCCTGCGGTTCATCGAAATCTGGATTTGCGTGCCGTCTTTCTTCCTGGTCATCACGGTGATGGCCTTCCTCGAACCGAGCATCGTCAATATCATGGTGGTCATCGGTCTGACCGGCTGGCCCGGCATCGCCCGGCTCGTGCGCGGTGAGTTCCTCAAGCAGAAGCAGCAGGAATATGCCATTGCGGCGCGGGCCTCGGGCCTGAACGACCGCCGCATTATTTTCCGCCACTTACTGCCCAACGCGCTCAGCCCCGTATTTGTCAGCGCCACCTTCGGCGTGGCCGGCGCCATTCTCACCGAGTCCGGGCTGAGTTTCCTCGGCTTCGGCGTACCCCCGCCCACCGCCAGCTGGGGCGAAATCCTCAAGCAGTCCCAGAGTTACGTGGATTTCGCCTGGTGGC
>JAAYBJ010000213.1 GCA_012730105.1 Candidatus Hydrogenedentota bacterium | reverse complement strand
GCGGCGATAGAGGGTAGTTGGGAATCACCTAATGGGTGAGACGCGGGAACAAGCGTTGTAGTATCCATGACCCTTATTTTGTTACATTTAAACGCAGCGCAACAAATTTAACTGCCGTTTTTAGGATGATACGTCCCAACCGGGCGTAAAAAGATGCCTCTTTCAGCCGGTTGTATTGATTTGAAGGTGCCGGACCTCTACAATAGACGGTGTGGGCATCGATAAGGAAACTTTTCCTTAAACGCCAGACGTCATTCCCCAGGGAGTCTATCCGGCGGGGTGTCGAGGATGTCTTTTTTTTCACGGCCCCCCCGGCCGCACAGTTGCCCACCGCAAAGGAGTAAGCAACATGCCATTCTCTCAAGAGGTCCAGTTCGTCACTTTTCTGGAAGAAAAAAATATCCTATGCCATATGCAAGCCGCAACCTGGAAAGACGCGGTGGCTCAATTGGCAGAGGTTTTACATCGTAACGAAGGCGGGTTTCCCCTGGATGAGGTAGTATCGGCCTGTATCCGCAGGGAAGAAGCGGCCTCCACGGTAATCGCGCCACTTCTTGCGCTGCCGCACGCGCGGGTCAAAGGACTGGAACGGGTGCTGGTGGCCATAGGCACGCTGAGCGCCGGTATTCCTTTTGCGTCTCCCGACCATGGCCCGGTACAAGTGGTCATTCTTATCCTGACACCCCATGAGGATCCCGGATTATACCTGCGGGTCCTGGCGGCGCTTAGCCACAACCTGGGCGCCCCGGGCGCCCCGGACCGCCTCGCGGAATGCACTTCCAGCGCGGATATCTACCTTGCGTTTTCGAGCAATGGCGCGGAACTGCCCCCCTACCTGAAAGCCCAGGACCTGATGGAGCCGAATCCGGTTACCCTGCTGGAAACCGACCACCTTAAAACCGCCATTGACACCTTCTGTCTCCGGAAAGTCATGGACATCCCGATTATCGATGAAGAACGGGACGTCCGGGGCGTGCTTTCCGTGGAAGACATTCTAAGACACAGCCTGCCCGAGCACTTGCTGTGGATGCACGACCTTTCTCCGATACTTCGATTCGAGCCTTTTGCCGAACTGCTCAAGCGCGACCATGACAGTAAAATCTCGGATTACATGCGTGAGGAGTATGTGTCGGCGGAACCGGGCATGCCGGCGGTACAACTGGCGAAACTGTTCCTCACCCAAAACGTTCGGCAAATCCTGGTATTAAACCACCGGCGACTGGAAGGCATTGTGGACCTGCACGCATTCATGGCGAAACTTTTCTGGGGATGATTACTGTCCAACTACCAATGTCGTCCGCCGGAAACAACTACCCGGCATAAAAAACGCCCTCAATAGGAATTACCACTATGCACGCTGAAGAACACGAACATACACTGGATACAGCCTCCCTGGTCCGCCGCCTGGCGCTGCTGCTGATTTTGAGCACGCTCGCCGGTTTTTCCGGCGGCTACATCGGCCTCGAATTTCATCAGCAGGTTGCAACCGGGGTTTTCCTTTCGATTATTTTGGGAACCCTGTTTTTCTGGTCTTTCCGGCTTGCCGTGGCGTTCCTCGGCGTGGCCGTTCTTATTTTTACCAAATCACTGAGCATCCCCCACTTTGTCGAATCCGCCGCGCTACCCGTAATTCTGTTCCTGGTGGGCATGATGATTGTAGTGGGCGCCCTGCGCGACCTGGGCTTCTTTACCTGGGTGGTGCAGATGATCGTTTCCATGCCCAACATGACCGCCCATAAATTCATCATAACCCTGTGCCTGGCCTCGTCCCTGCTGGCCTGCGCGGTGGACGAGGTGACCTCGATTATTTTCATTTCCACGCTGGTTTTCCAGGTGTGTGAACGCCACAAACTAAATCCTGCGCCCTACTTGATCACCTGTGTGCTCTGTACAAACGTGGGGAGCGCGGGCACCATGCTCGGTAATCCCGTCGGCATTTACATCGGCACCCAGGCCGGTTTTTCCTTTCATGATTTCCTGTTCTGGGCCTTTCCCATCATGCTCGTATGCCTGGGGGCAACCATAGGTGTCACAACCCTCTGGTACCGCAGGGAACTGCGCGAGTTTGACGAGCGCCTGGCCGAGCGCCTGAGTCAAAATCTCAGCCTGGCGCCGCGTGTCAACATTCCCTACAAGAAGGGGCTGGTCATCCTGCTGCTCACCGTTCTCTTTATCGCGGCGCACCACAGTATTGAAGGGGCGCTCGGCCTCGACAAAAACAGCATTCTGCTGATCGCCCCGCTGGTATGCGCCGGGGTCATCATGATCATGCGCCATGACCGCGCACGTCATTATGTCGAAAATGAAGTGGACTGGTGGACCCTGTTATTTTTCATGCTTCTTTTCGCCATTGCCGGCACCTTGGAATACACGGGAGTAACCGTTTTTATGGCGGAACATTTTAAAGGCAGTTTCGGCACCAGCACAGCCATTCTTGTTCCGGTAATCCTGGTGACAACCGCCATCGGCTCCGCATTCGTGGATAATGTGGTGTTCGTGGCAGCCTTCTCGCCCATCATCAAGGAAATGGCGACCACGCTTCCGGCCATGCCCTTGTGGTGGGCATTACTGTTCGGCGCCTGTTTCGGCGGTAATATCACCATGATCGGCAGCACGGCCAACATCGTCGCCCTGGGCATGCTGGAGAAACATTCCAAGACGCATGTTTCCTTTTTCGGTTGGCTGAAAATCGGCCTGCTTTGCGCCCTGGTAACCTGCCTTATCGCCTGGGGTTGCCTGCTTCTTCTCGCTCCTTACATGACCACGCTTTGACCGTGGCCCCGCCGGTCTGGTGAGACCGAAACAAGGGCGGGACAGGGGAGGTCAACCGATCGGCGCTTTTCCGGCCGCCCATTGGGCCACTGCGATGGCCCCGAGCACCCCCGCCCGGTTGCCCAGCGCGGGCGGCACGATATACCGATCCATTTCCTCCAGAATTGCGGGAGACTGAATATATCCCTTGAGTATCTGTCGTACGTACTGGCGCACCCTGGGGAAAAGATGGCGCTGCTCCATCACACCGCCTCCCAGAATTATTCGTTGCGGCGAAAGAATATAAATCTGCGGTATGAGACCATGGGCGAGATACTTCGCCTCAAGATTCCACGCAGGGTGGTCTTCCGGCAGTTGTTCCGCTTTCTCCTTCCAGCGCCGTTCTATAGCCGGCCCGGAGGCCAGTCCCTCAAGACAGTCTCCATGATACGGACATACCCCCTCAAAAGGATCCTCGTTCCGGTCATGAGGCGGCAGTACATGACCCATTTCGGGATGTATCAGCCCGTGCACCAGCCGGCCGTTCACCATGGCCCCGCCGCCGATTCCCGTGCCAATAGTCATGTAGACAAAGGTATGCAGCCCCTGTGCCGCGCCCCAACGAAACTCACCCAGGGCGGCGCCGTTCACATCGGTGTCAAATCCCACGGGGACACCGAGCGCCCGGCTCACCGGCCCGGCAAGGTCGGTATGAGCCCATCCCGGCTTCGGGGTCGTCGTGATATACCCGTATGAGGGAGAAGCGGGGTTCGGATCCAGCGGACCGAAGGACGCGATCCCGATTCCAGCCAAGGGGCCATGGGATGTGCGCATCGCCTCAAAAAATGCTATCGATTGCCGGATACACGCCTCTGGAGAGGTGGTGGGAAACCGGATTTCCTCCCGCACATCTTCAGGCCCCGTGCCCACGGCGCAGACAAACTTGGTTCCACCGGCTTCAATACCTCCATATAGAGACATATCATGCTCCTAACTGTTACTCTTTCAATTATATTGAAACGTTCCCATTGATTATCCCGGTAGCGGACCAGCGCTTCAAGTCACAATAACCTGTATGTCATAATCTCCTGTGACCCTTGGATCACCGGATAAGAAATACAAATGCGAGGTCCCCGTTGGCAAACGACATTGATGCAATGGGAGCGGTATAAGTGATCAACCTAAACTCCGGGCAGCACCGACAGGGTGAAACCAGTAAAGGGAGAGATTGAGCCTGTGTCAAAGAGTTTTGTTATTCATTACAAACACCTGCGACACACGTCATTCCGGTTTTTTCGCGACCTATGCCTTGTGTCAAAGAGCGCTCCCGGATAACGCGAAAAATACCGGAATCCAGATTTATGCCGCTCAAAAAAGGGGGATTTATCCCTGCCCACGACTTCTGAAGATGGCTTCCGGTCTTTTCGCGGCCTGGTTGAGCTCTTCGCCCCCGTCCTTCTCACCGCGAAAAACCGGAATGGCCCATTGTTTCGGCGATGGTGCCAATAAGTAGGAATCTTGCTATCCCATTTGTCATGTGCATAGTCTGTGTCCAGGCAGATGCCTCGATCAACAACGCGCACCCGATACAACCTGTTTTATCGGGGCTAATCCGGAGCCCGGCCTCGTTTAATGACAAGCGGACCGATATGATAGAATAAAAATTCTTTCCGGGAGCAATGATAGAAGGAAACGTGAAATTGAAGTGCTTTGTCTCGGGGCTGTTTCTTTTCCTGGCTGTGTGCGTCGGCGCCTGGGCCACGCCGATGGAGTTTACGGGAAGCGTTGTCGGCATTGTGGACGGAGACACCATTGATGTCATGCGCGATGGGAAAGCGGTTCGCGTGCGTCTCTGGGGGATCGACACGCCGGAACGGAACCAGGCTTTCGGCACAAGGGCCAAGCAATTTACCGTTGATTACTGTTTTCAAAAAGTGGTGACTGTCCGGGTGAACGATCTGGACCGGAACAAACGACTGGTGGCTGAAGTAGCCCTTCCGGATGGCAGCATCCTGAACCACGAACTGGTCCGGACCGGCCTGGCATGGTGGTACAAAAAATACGCGCCCCGCGATACCCTGCTCAAAACGTTGCAGGCAGAGGCGCAACAGAAAAAAGCCGGATTGTGGCAGGATGCCTCCCCCATCCCGCCCTGGGAATTCCGCCACCGCGGACAAACAAGGCGAAAAGATTTCACTTTCAGGACACATCGCGAAGACGCTTCCACAATTGTATTTATCACCGAATCAGGCAGCCGCTATCACCGGCGGGATTGTTCAACGATCAAGAGTAACAAGAAGGCCGTCACTTTGGGAGAAGCGGAGAAGAAGGGTTTAACCCCGTGTCGGGTGTGCAGGCCCTGACTCGCTTTTCCAGAATACCATAATTGGCAAATAGTGGATTGTTCGCTTTGTAGTACGAGGCGCACAACCCCTAAAATAAGCAACCCGTAAACACAAGGAGTATGAGTGTCATGTTTATTCTGAAAACGCGTACGAAAACAAATATCGTCCTTATGGCGGTAACCCTGTTCCTCTTTAGCGGCACAGGGCTTATCGCGGATGCGGCGGACTCCGCGCCCGGAGAAAAATCCGGTTCCGGCATGTTCGTATCCATGCGTGAAAGCCTGCTCACCCACAAAACCTTTCCCACCACCAGCGAGGGATTAAAAGCCCTTGGGATCAACGCTGTGGAGCTAAGTCTGGACCGGGACTTCTCCGTCCACGCACCGGACAAGGAGGAGCGGGTGATCCTGGCCACCGATGAGGACGCGAAAGCCTACCGGGTACGGGCGGAGCAGCATGGCGTGTACATTTGCGCGGTGCTGACTGCCTGCGATTTCAGCGCGGGCGACATAGAGTCCAACGTCGCCTGGATCGCCCGTGCCATTGAACTGGCGGAGTTGCTGGGCGCGCCGACTGTCCGCATTGATTCCGCCATGTCAAGAGAGCGGGAACTGGACTTTGAAACCCGGGTGAATCTGTTCGCGGATAATCTGGGCGCGATCCTGGAGCGCACCGCCGAATCCGAAATAACCCTGGGTATTGAAAACCACGGATTTCAGGGCAACAATCTCGCCTTTCTCCTGAACGTTTTCAAGCAGGTCGGCTCGGACCGGTTAGGATCCACCCTCGACCTGGGTAATTTCTACTGGCGGGGCTACCCCCTTTCCGAAGTCTACGGCATCCTGCGTCTGCTGGCGCCGTACGCCAAACACACCCACGTCAAAAATATCAACTATCCAGAAGACCAACGGGAAGTCGTGCGCGAGGCGGGCTGGGAATACGCCAAATATGTGTCCCCCCTCGATGAGGGCGACATAGATCTGGACAAAGCCCTGCGTATCCTGGCCGAGGCCGGATACAGCGGGGACATCTGCATCGAAGATGAATCCCTCGGCAAATTTGAGACGAATGAAGAGCGCATTGCGGTGCTAAAACGAGATGTGGAGCATATTCAAAACATACTCAAAGGGATTAACTAACGCAGGCTTTGCCCACAACCCAGTTTTGACCCGACTTATTCAGCCGGCACATTTAAATCAGCCAGCCACGCATCAGTGATCCGTTTCCCCAACAGGAAGAATTTGCGTTCCGGGTGCCACAATACGAAATTTCCCTGTCGGTGGGTAACGCTGGGATACACGCCGATATCCGTTCTTTTCAACGGCCCGATCTCAGCGCCACCGTTATCCATGAACTGTTTCGAGGGGCTGAACCATATGGGCTGCTCCGCGTCCGGCCGGTATTCGCCCACAGCGATAAAGGCCGGGCGCCGGTTCTTGCCCGTGTCTTCCGGGGCGCATCCGTCGACGCGCCCGTCATTGTTATGGTGCAGCAAAATGTAACGGCCCTCGCTGTACTCGTAGATGGGGCAGCAACATAGGGGTTGTAGAACGGGTTGGCCAAAATCACGCCGCAGCAGCGGGCGCGGGGCGCACCAGTTGCGGCCGTCATCCGCGGACAGGCTGTACCAGATATACCCGGACATGGTGCGCATCACACAGAAAAGCCGCTGATCCGGCAGGCGCACAAGGCTCGGCTCCTGTGCCACACTCAGTACAGGGTTGGTGTAATGAGGCACGCGCAAGGCATTTTCGCCCCAGGCGGAATAGGAAATCCGAAGGTCGCGGGGTTCGGGATTGTCATCAATGTTCTCAAAACGCATGAACTCGACCACGCTTTCCATGGCCGTCCACGAATTCACATGAGGCGGATGGCGGCGCGCCTTGCTGACCCAGCGCGTAAAGCCCGTGAACCATTTCCCGTCCAAGTCACGAATGGGTTTCTGCCAGACGATCCAGTTTGAAAAAATATCCTCGCGGGGGTCGTCCTGGGGGCTTTTGGGCATGGGAACGGTCTGCGGCACAGACCACGTCGCACCGAAATCATCAGAATACGAAGCGTCCATGCTGCCCGTAAACTGGCGGTGCAAATCAACCGGGCCCCGTTCCTGGTTCCAGATGACATAGATTCTTCCCGATTTCGACAGAAGCGGGAATCCCCAGCTCGACATTTTGCTGTCCTTGCCGGGCTCCTCGGGCCCGGCAATTTTTAACGGGGAAGACCAGGTAACGCCTTCATCGTCAGAACGGCTGAACATGATACGGTGATCGCCCGCGCCTTCATAACTGCTCTGGGTCCACACCGCCATTAAAGAACCGTCCGGTCCGTCAAACACCAGGAAATGCTCGTTGCCCGTGTCATGCGTGACGCCGTCCAGGCTTTTGGGAACATAAACGACATGATCAGGACTGCTTCGGACGATTTCCTTATCCAACAACGCCTTAAGATTCGGTTCCTCAGCGAAAGACATCGTTCCCGTTAAGAACATGATAATCAACACGAGCCTCATTTGCCTGTTGCAAAGAATTGTATGCCGCATGTTTTCTTTCATTTTCCGATACCTCCTTCCGGACGACAGCGACCTATGTCCCATCAAAATTCAGTATACCTTATGTTTGGTCTGACGGCAAAGGACACTTGCCGCACCAGATCCCTTCTTATTTTTTCGCATATATGCTACAATAGACGCCGTTTGGCAATGGTTTGTATTCAAACCTTCGGGCCTGATTTCAACACCGGATAAAGAGCCAGATTTCCGAGAGGCACTATGATGGAACAGCGGAAACATCCTCGGCATTCGATTGGCGGTCGGCTTGTCGCCGCCATCAAGCATCTCCTCGTCGCCCCCAATGAAATTGTCCATGCTGACATAGTAGACCTGAGTCATGAGGGCGCGGGCCTGAGCGTGGAAGTGTTTAGCGTTCGCCCCTATGAACCGAACGATCTCATCTATATTGAGATTGAACTCTCGGATGGTTCCACAATCGGTTCTTATGGCGAGGTCAAATGGGTGAAGGCTCTTGAAAATCAGGGCGGCTATCGATTGGGGGTGCTGTTTATGAAAATCGACAATCAGAACAAAGCCCGGCTTCAAAAATTCCTCGCCGATTTGGATAAGACGCTGTCCTGATACCCGGCCATCTCACCGGCTGTTTCCTTTCGCCCATTCCGCAAGTTGACCGCGTTCGATCTTGGAATTGTGCCGCCGGTCCGTGGGCAAAGCGCCGGCATAAAAAAGTATGTCCGTCAAGGGTATGGAGTGTCTTTCCGCCACGCCCATGAGTTCTTCTTTTCTTTTCCGAGTGTCCGCAGGCTTGCCGTTCTCATTGAATTCAACCACCAAGGCCATGCGGGAGCCCGAATTCGTCCGGAATCCGACAAGAGCCGTCCTCCAGATATCCGGCTCGGCGTTAAAAATGCCTTCAACGCACACCGGATAATAGTCACAGTCGTTGTGTATCACAATGTGCTTGAGCCGCCCGCAGAACCATAGCCGGCCCTTTTCATCAAAATATCCCGCATCTCCCATGCGATGCCACAGCGTTCGCAATCCATCCGAATGCGTCT
Organism: Candidatus Hydrogenedentota bacterium; assembly: GCA_012730105.1. Lineage (GTDB taxonomy): Bacteria > Hydrogenedentota > Hydrogenedentia > Hydrogenedentales > CAITNO01 > JAAYBJ01. Next base: position 9,697 of record JAAYBJ010000213.1, on the reverse strand, counting down.
CGAAAATCTTGGCCGAGCGCGTCTCGGCATCTTTTCGAAAATACCCCTTTGTCACCTGCGGCCCTGAAACGACTATTTCCCCAATGCATCCGCGCTCAAGTTCCAGGCCGTCCGTCCACTCCGGCATGGCCTCATCGGATATGCGGATGATCCGGATCCTCGTCGGCCCCAGGGGCTGGCCGACACATGTGCCGCCGCCATTTGCGGTGATTTCCGCCACATCATCGATGATTTCATCTGCGGATATGGATGTCACGGGCAGTGCTTCCGTTGCACCATAGGGTGTCAGAAATTGTCCGCCCTTCATAAGCGAACGAAAGGCGGCAACCGTATCCAGCGCAATCGGGGCGCCGGCACTGCAGGCGAACCGCATGCCGGAAAGATCGATATTGTTCATCTTGCAGTGCCGCGCCAGGTTTCGAAACACGACGGGCGAGCCGAAACTGACTGTGACGCGACATTGACTGATCGCGGAAAGAAGCGCTGCGGGGTCCACCGAGGCGAGATTCGCATAATCAACTGCCGGCAGCACCATGCTGCGCGCGAGTGCAATGCTTATCAGTGCGAGCGCGGGTAGACACAGGAGGTCAACATCCCCCTTGTCCTCCCCAACCATCGCGCTGAATATATCCATTGAGGCCATCATGTTCGCGCAGGTAAATTCAACACCCTTGGCTGGACCGGTGCTGCCCGAAGTAAACGCGATCATGCACAGGTCGTCCCCTTCCCTGGGCACGGGACGGAATTCCCCGGCATGGCGCCTCAGTTTCTTCAAGGGAACTGTAAACGGAAATGCCCGGCCTCCGGCCGATACCGCAACCTTTAGACTGGGAAAGCATCCGGGCCCCAACACTCTCAGCAGGCACGCGCGCGGCTCGACCACCATGGCATGAATGTCGGCATTCCGGATACAGGCAAGCATTTGTTTTATCCCGATACCGGGGTCAATCAGCACCGGTACCGCCCCAACTCCGAGAAGCGAGACGATGACGGAGAAGAAATCGAATCCCGGCCGCATCAGAACCAGGACACGCGTATCGCGTCCCACGCCGATGCCCTTCAGTCCGTGGGATACGTAGGCGACATCCGCGACAATCTGTTTGTACGTATACTTCTGAAAACTGCCGTTTTCCGAACCTACCATGATCATCCTGTCGTCCGGCGCATTTGTTATCCGCCGGAATACTTCCGCAACGAAATCCGTTTTTATCACTGGTACTTCCTCTTTTCTTTTCTTGTCAGCTTCCTTGCACCCTGTTCTGTGCGAAAAAATTCTCAATAAGCGCGTTCACCTCCGGCGCCGCTTCGTGCATGACAAGATGTCCCGCCCCCTCAATGACTTCAAATTTTTTGGGGCCAAGCGTTTCCACGAGCCGCCGGCCGGCAGGACACGGCAATACGTTGTTGTCTCCGCCCCACAGTACGAATGTGGGCGGGAATCCCTCTTTTATGCTGAAGTCGTCAAGTACATCGAACGAATCTATATCTACCAGTATGTCAGCAAGGGCCCTCACCAGCCCCTTCCGGCCATACAACGCGCTTAACTCGGCATACAGTTGTGGATCACGCGCACTTCTTCGGCCGTATTGTTTCGCCACAGAATACCTGCCGACAATTCCCGGCAATCGCATGCCGCCGAAGACCGACCTCAGCAAGGGACGCAAAGCAGGCGCCGGGGCGGTCAGTTTGAAAAACGGCCCCAATATGCCATCCCGCACGGTCTGTTGGGTGAGTATGTTGAACAGCACTAGCCGCTCCACACTTTCAGGACTCTCGATCGCATAACGCAGCGAGATCGCGCTCCCGACACAGTTTCCGACCAGGGTTACCTTTCCCATGCCCATCTCCCCCATGAATTCCCGGAGAAAATCGACGTAAAACCGTAGTGTATACGTCATGGACGTGTTCGCCGACCTGCCATAACCGGGAAGATCAAACGCAAAACACGCATAGGAAGACGCGAAATGGCTTACTTGCCGCTCCCAAATAACATGGGAATTCCCCCCATTGTGAAGGAATACTATCGGACTTCCCTCCCCTGCCCTGTGATACCAGACTTCCATTCCCTTATGAGCAATTCGTTCCATCACACCTCTTTCTGCCCCACCCCCTCATTTTCTCTCCATTGACTCACTGTGTTGCACTTCAAAGAAACCACATGGAGCCATGTTAAGGTAATGCTTCACTTATATTCAACTTCAGGATTTCAAAGAAAGGATTGACTTCCGGCGCAAAGAGGTATATAGTAATAATTATAGCTTTTGTTACTATTTATAGCATGTAAAACAAGAGACATGGCCATGCACAAGAATCATATTTCAAGCATAGTCGCCGCTTTTTCAAGCATTATCTTGATTCTTTCCATTACAGGGTGTCCCCCCGGTACCGGAAATATTCTGGAAGGTCTTTTCAAGGGCTCTTCGATGGGGGGATGCCGAGGCTGTGAAACGTGTAACCCGGAGGAAGGCGAAGGGGAAAGCGAAATTTACTCGTTGATGCTTGGGCTGGGAAGCGTTAACCCGGTTTATGTCCATGGGAGCATCACCGCAAACCCGCAGCCGTCCGAATTTTGTGAGCCCCTTCCCGGCCAGCCGTGGTGCGGTCTGTACCCTTCGGCGACAGAAGTATTCCTGACTCCCGGGCCCAATCCGGGCTATGCGTTCAGTCATTGGACCGGCGACTTGGACGGCAACGAAGTGCCCGGCCGGGTAATCATGGATGCAGACAAGCATGTAACCGCTGAATTCACCGCCATTAACGAAGGGGAAGGCGAGCCGCTTAACGAAGGTGAGCCGCCCCTTGAGGGTGAGGGTGAAAGCGCCGCAGAGGGCGAAGGTGAAGTTGTCATCGAAGGTGAGGGTGAAATACCCGCCGAAGGCGAAATCCTACCTGAAGGCGAGGGTGAAACTCCCGTTGAGGGTGAAATGGTCGTAGAGGGCGAAGGTGAAAATGCCTTTGAAGGTGAGGGTGAAATACTCGCCGAAGGCGAGGGTGAAAATGAACCTTCAATCCAAAAGCCTTCATTGGCGAAATACTATGTGCCCTTCGTGAATACGGCAACCCCAAATTCACCTTCCTACACCTTGCCCATAGACGCAAATGACGCCATCAACTGCGGCGCTGTCAAAGCATACCTTGATATTTCCAGCGCTGAAAGCCTGATTGCGCAAAATGGGTTCGCCGTCATGGAATATGACTGGACCCAACATTTCTTTGAGGTAGAAGACAATGATGACATTATTTCGCCTTATCAGTTTCTATCCAATGCGTCCATTCCGATGTTTATCACTTCGGACACGCTGCTCCACCTGTACCATGTTCAGTTTGACGAATCACTGAAAGAGGTGGAGGAAACGGAATTCATCGATGATATATCCGGACTCACGGCAGCCCTGCTCGGAAGGGCGCAAACGGAATATGAAAATTTCGAAGGGAATCTGAAGGAGGCGGCGAAGCGAAATGTTGTTTTCCTTTCCGTCGCAGCGCGTCTCCTGGATGAAACCACCGAAGTGCCCGATTATGCGAATGACACCACGGAAGCGGAATTAGCCCTGATCAGCGCCCATGGGGGCTTCGCGGCAAGCCCCCTGTTCATTTACGAGGAAGATTATTCCCAATATCTGCCCCGGGGCCATTACACACGCAGCGATGTATTAAAACGGTATTTCAAGGCGTTGATGTGGTATGGACGCCTCGCATTCCTCATAAAGGGTCATGAGAATTGGGGGCCGGACGGCGAGGCCCTCATCAGCCCCCTTGACGCCGATATCCAGACCCTGCAGGCGGTGCTGCTCTCCCGTGCCCTGGAAGAAGTGAGCGTCCCGGACGAACGCACCGGGCAGGAGGTCTGGGACCGCATGTACGCGGTTACCGCCTTTTATGTGGGCCTGGCGGATGATTTAACGCCCATTGAATATATGCAGGCGGCGAACGCGGTTTTGGGGGCCGGGTTTGATATCGGGACGTTGGAGAACGAGAAAACACTGTTCGAACTCCGAAAGACACTGGCCCTCTTGCGCATGCCGCAAATCTATGGGGGCACAGGTAACCTTGTCCTGACGGAACCCATCACCCCAGAGTCTCTTAACGAGGCGCTCGCGAAGACCCAGGGCATGCGATTCACGGGGCAGCGGTTTATCCCGGACTCGTACATGTTCCAGCATCTCGTATTTCCGGAAGTACTCGATTATACCGGCGCGGGACTGCCCTTCACCCTGGGCGATACGGGCGGGCGCCTGGCGCGATGCTACCCGCGCGGCCTGGATGTAATGGCCGTGATGGGTTCTCATCGCGCCCATGACATCCTGGTCGCCGAGGGCGACACGGAATACGTTGATTTTGAGAAAGCCTTTTCAGCGTTGCAGGCTGAATTCGCCGCATTCGATGAAACCGACTGGAACCGCAACCTGTATTGGGGCTGGCTCTATGCGCTGCGGACACTTACCCAACCTTTCGGGGAAGGATACCCGTCCTTCATGCGCACGGACGCCTGGGAAACCAAGGAACTCAACGCCGCGTTGGCATCCTGGACGGAACTGCGCCACGACACCATTCTCTATGCCAAACAAAGTTACACCCCCACGGAAACCTCCGTACCGGACCCGCCGCCAGGGTATGTGGAACCTGTGCCTGAATTCTTCGGTCAATTGCTGGCGCTCACCCGCATGACCCGCACCGGACTTTCGGATATGGAAGCGTTGTCCGAAGCGGCGGGCAACCGCCTGAACAGCTTGGAATCGCTTCTTGAAACACTCATTGCCATCGCGAACAAACAACTGACTGGCACGGAGCTCAGCGATGACGATCTCCTGTGGCTTGCCGGTTTCGCCGCCCAGCTCGAGTTCACGGTTCTTGGCGTTGGGGAACAGGGGGTGAAGACCACGCTGTCCGCGGACGTGCACACCCACGGGGCTGAAGCACTGGTTGTGGAAGAAGGCGTGGGCGAAGTCGATCTGATCGTGGTGGCCTGTCCGACCGCAACCGGTGATTTTTTCCTGGCCGTAGGTCCTGTCCTTTCCTACTACGAATTCAAGCACCCGATGAACGACCGCCTGACCGACGAGGCGTGGCGGGATCTGCTCGCATCTGAGGCAGCGCCAGCGCGTCCCCCGTGGATGAGGGGGATCATGCCCTGACCCATGCGATGATGCCTTTATACTCCGCCGCATCCGGTTCCACGTGATTCCGCCTTTGCGAACGGAATGGTATAATGTTTTCCTTCTCTCAAAAACAGTATGAAAGGAATTTCCCTTGTCTAGAAAATATGCCCGTCGCTCACGTTTTCATCGGTCGTGCCTGCGGCAAGCCACAAATTTCCCGTCTGCCCTCTTTGCGGGAATGATCATAACCCTTGCTTTTTTCATGACGCAAGATACCGGAGCCACCCCGCTGGATGATTATGTGGCGGCGCCGGACCCGGCGTTCAACTACACCAAGATCGTTTCCGAGGAAAAGGAGGACTGCACGACCACGGTGTATCACCTCGTTTCACAGACTTGGCTGGATGAAAGCAAGGTGAACCGTCCCCTGTGGGAACATACGGTACTGGTAACCATACCCAAGACACTAAAACACACCAAATCCATGATGTTCATCGGTGGAGGGAACAATCGGAATGAAGTTGCCCCGGACACAGATAACAGCCCCCTTGACCGCGTGGCGGTGATGACCAATTCCATTGTGGCCCAGATAAAACAGATTCCCAACCAGCCCTTGTTTTTTGTCGGCGACACCTCGGAAAAGTACAAGGATACGGGCCGCGAAGAAGATGAACTGATAACGTTCGGCTGGGACAAGTATCTCAAATGCGGCGACCCGCTTTGGCTGGCGCGACTGCCCATGACCAAGGCGGTGGTCCGGGCCATGGACCTTGTCCAGAAGGAATTTCCCGAAGTGGACGGCTTCTTCGTCGCGGGCGGCTCCAAACGCGGGTGGACGGCATGGACCGTTGCGGCGGTAGACAAGCGGGTCTTCGGCGTCGGTCCGGCCGTCATCGATGTGCTGAACTTTGAGCCCTCCCTCGCCAACCACTACGATGCGTATGGATTCTGGGCTCCGGCAATTGAGAACTATGTGGAGACGGATATTGTCACGCGCATACACACCCTTGAATTCCGGAACCTGTTGAGCGTAGTGGACCCCTACAGTTACCGTGACCGCCTGACCATGCCAAAATTCATCATAAACGCGGCAGGTGACCAATATTTTCTTCCTGATTCCTGGAAATTTTATTTTGACGGGTTGAAGGGTGAGAAATTCCTGTGCTACATGCCGAATGTGGACCACGGTTTGAACGCGGACGCCTACTTCCATCTCGCGTCCTTTTATAAAATGCTGCTGGACGGAACGCCATTCCCCAAGTTTACCTGGGAAAAGGCGGAAAACGGCACCCTGACCGTCCTTTGTGAAACGCAGCCGGACAAGGTGCTGCAATGGTCGGCGCATAATCCCGACGCCCGTGATTTCCGCCTGGCCACTCTTGGAGCCGTATATGAAAGCACTCCCCTGCAGGAATCCGCGCCGGGGACCTACACCTCCACAATCCAGACTCCGGAAAAGGGCTGGACGGCATTTTTCATCGAACTCGAGTATCCCAATCCCGGGTTCAGCGCCCCCCTCAGGTTTACGACCGGTATCCATATCCTCCCGGACACATATCCCGGTCGTAGCGCAAACAAAATTGCTGACACACAATCGGACGCCGAATAACTATGAATTGAGGCGAACGCTCCGTTTTACTGAATGGGAATCCTGCTGCTCGGGGGTAAGGCGGTGTCTTTCGGGATGGTGACGGTCAGCACACCATCCTTATAGTTTGCCTTCATGCCGTCCTGTTTGACGGGACCGGGCAGTGTCAACACCCGCTCAAATCGACCCAGCCTGCGTTCGCCGCGCAACTGCTTGCCTGCCCGCTGGCCGGATATCTCTTCCTCACGTTCACCCGAAATGGTCAACGTGCGGTCCTCGATGCTGGCATTGATTTTCGAACTGTCCGCGCCGGGAATGTCCATGCGCACAATATATTCCCGGTCATTCTCCTCGATATCCAGTTTCGGGTTATATGAAACACCCGGCGAGAACTGGTTGAACAGAGGACTCGAATTAAAACGCTTGAACGTCTGGTCAAACAGTTGGTCCATTTGCTTTCTCATCTGCTCGATGTCATCAAAGGGATTCCATTGGTCGGGATCAAGAGGGGTGCTGAAAAAACTTCCGAAAGGGTCTTGCGGCCCCCATACGCCCGACGGCGGCGCTGCCCCTTGACCGTCGCCGTTTGACACCCGATTTGTATCGGCGCTGTTTCCGTTTGTCACGGGTATCGTGTCGGCGTTGAGCCGGTGGTGCACCTGGAACAAGTAGTACCCTTGAACGGCGACAACCGCGACCAATAACGCCACCAGAAATACAAGCATTTTGTTTCGCCTGGACACGTTGCTTTCACTCATGGCCATAACCTCCTATCTTCTTAGGGGGCTGACAGACAACCCCCTTGGTTGATTCTTGGTAACATCCGTTGGTTTCATTTTCCTTATGAAAAGCAAAGAATATGCCTGCTGCACCACAGTTTTCACCAGGTGATAACCGCAATAAAATAAATAACATACGACGGACCTATCCGCTAATGACGCGAAGAAATCTGCCCCAAATAAGGCATAGACAGAATAAAGGCGGTCAGCAATAAACCGACCGCCAAGAGGATGTAAGCGCGAACTTTAGAAGAACACATTTTTGTTTATTTTGAAAGCACTTCACGAAGAACCGGTACGAGGGCGTCCGCCATGCGCAGGAAACCCAGGTCGGTGGGATGTACGCCGTCAACAGCGGCTTCGCCGTCATTTCCGAGCAGGGATTCGCCGGAGACATAGGTCAACCCGGCAACTCCTTTTTCCAACAAGTGCTCATAGCCTGCGCGCAGTTCCTTATTGCGGTCCAGGTTGCCCTGGCGCACTGCAGGCAGGAAAGCACCCGACTGGAAGTGCACGCTCTCCACAAGGATGATGGGCGTGTCGGGGCGGGCGGCGCGCAGGGCCGTCACAAAAGGTTCCACCCGCTCCGCGATCAGTTCCGGTTTCATGTTGGGCACGCTGTCTATCACGTAGGCGGCGACATCCAGTTCTGCGAGCAATTCCCCGATCTCCGGGTCCATGGTGCCGTTCCCGGAAAAACCCAGGTTGATCACGGGATGCCCGAGGCGCCGTCCCAGGATGGCGGTATAGGCCATGCCGGGACGGGAAGCGCAGCCGCCCTGGGTGATCGAGGAACCATAGAAGATGACAGGCTTGTCGCTGCCTGCGGGCCGCGCCGGTGGTCTGGACAGGGAAGCGTTGGGCGGCACCCCGATTTCAAGGGATTCCGTGCCGTTATACAGGGGCAGGTACATCATGTATTCATGGTCGCCCTCCGGTATGCCCGAAGCCAGCACCGCCTGCGTTTCCTGCCCGGACGGCCGTCCCGCGCCGATCCACCGCCATACGCCGGCGTCGTTCACATAAAGGTCCAGGCCGCTGACCCCGGTGGCGGGCATGTGCGGCATGGCAAGATCCGGGTTGACAACCTTCCATTTCGCCCCGATTTTCTCCGCATTGGTAGAGAAACGCACGGACAGGCCGGCGGAATGGGTGCCCAGGCTCCATACGGCATCCCGGACCACCCCCTTGGCCTTTGCGGGCAGGCGATGATAAAAAGATTCTGTTTCCATCCAGCCCTTGCCCTCCACGGACAATTGCGTTGCGGCATACCAGAGCCACTCCCCGCCCGGATCCGCCACGGCCATGTTGGGATCCAAGGTTTCGATGGACGGTTTTCCGATCTCTCCGGAAAAGGCAGAGAAGCCACAACACAAGCCGAGGATAAGCACGGTAGCGAAGATAAAACGCTTTTCGGTAGGAAATCCCATTACAGTCTCCTTCTATTTTTTGGGGTTCAATTCATTCTACACGCCGGGATTCCGGAACACCAAACCGCGAGATGAAAACATCGGAATTGATTTTCCGGGGAGTATCTTTCGTAAAATAGGCTGAGTGTCGTCAAAGGTGTTTGACGGCGGCGATCCCACCGATGGGATAAACAGGCAACAAGGAGCCCCCCCCATGGCTGACAAGGGAAAAAAAGACAAAGGAAAACGGGAGACGCAGAAAAAGGCCAAAATGACCCTGATGGAAAAACGCAAGGCGAAAAACGAAAAGAAAAAAGAAAAATAAAGATCACCCCTCGAATCCCGATGTTAATTGCCACCCGCGCTCCCTTTCACGCTATTTAGTTTGGCGAACGGGAGCGCGGCGTTTTGTTTGCGTTCGCCGCACGGTTCCGGTTTTCTGTCAGCGTTTTTGGAACCCGCCCAGGATACCACCCAGCACACCGCGCAGTATCTGCCGGCCTACCTGGCTTCCCACGGTGCGCGCCGCCTGTTTGGCCAATGTTTCCACCATGCCCTGACGCCGTTTTGTTCCCCACAATAGTTCGCCCAGTTTGCCCCCGCCCTTGCCAGCCGGTTTCGCGGGCGTTTCCTGTCTGCCCGGCGCCGGCTGTTCCGACCGTGAAGGGGATGTCTCAGACGGTGCCTCCTTCCCAGCCTTCCGGTTGAGGATTTCATAGGCCGATTCACGGTTCACCAGGGTGTCATATTTGCCGCTTATGGGACTGCGCGCACGCACGGCGGCCCGTTCCTCAGGCGTCAAGGTTCCCATCCTGCAGCGGG
>JAAYBJ010000212.1 GCA_012730105.1 Candidatus Hydrogenedentota bacterium | reverse complement strand
TCACCTTCGACAGTTGCTTCACCCTCACCCTCGACGGGTAATTCACCTTCGCCTTCGGGCAGAGCCTCACCTTCACCTTCACCTTCGGGCAAGACTTCACCTTCACCCTCGACAGGCACTTCACCCTCGCCTTCGACAGGTACTTCACCCTCGCCTTCGGCAGGCGCTTCACCCTCGCCTTCAGCGGGTACTTCACCTTCGCCTTCGGCGGGCACTTCACCCTCGCCTTCGGCGGGCACTTCACCCTCGCCTTCGACAGGTTCTTCACCCTCGCCTTCGGCAGGCGCTTCACCCTCGCCTTCAGCATGTACTTCGCCTTCGCCTTCAACGGGGATTTCGCCTTCGCCTTCAACGGGGATTTCGCCTTCGCCTTCAACGGGCACTTCACCCTCGCCTTCGACGGGGACTTCGCCTTCGCCTTCAACGGGCGCTTCACCCTCGCCTTCGACGGGGACTTCGCCTTCGCCTTCAACGGGCGCTTCACCTTCAACGGGCGCTTCACCCTCGGGAAGGACTTCACCTTCGCCTTCGATAGGTTCACCTTCACCTTCAACAGGTACTTCGCCTTCACCCTCCAGTTCCCCTTCAACCTCGCCTTCCCCTTCTTCTGGAGGAGGCATATTTTCAAGCAAGTAGGGATAACCACCGTTTATACTGTAGTCCGTGTCCGCTAACCAGACGGTTGAAAAATTCCAGCCCACATACGTGTTCTCCGCATAAGGACAGGTCATCTCCGATGTTGTACGCCCTTCGCCTCCGCTGCTTGTTGAAAGTCCGGAAGTGTCAACATCCCAATAGCACGAAGTAACGGCGCCATATTCACTGGTCCCTACCAGACCACCGGTATTTGCAGTGCCTGCAACAGCGCCATTGGCGTAACAGGAAGTTATCGTTCCTTGGTGGTTTAACCCCACCAGACCACCGATATAAGCGCTCCCCTCACCGCAGGAAATTGCACCTTTAGCGTAACTCGATGTCACCGTGCCATAATAGTTGTACCCCACCAATCCTCCAACATAACGACTTTCATTTTCTCCCGTCACCGTGCCTGTTGCGAAACACAAGGTCACCGTGTTGTTACTTTTTCCCGAGAGGCCACCGACAGATTTATAACCTGTAACATCCCCCGTGGCATAACATAATGTTATGGTGCCCCCGTTATTTCCCACCAAGCCGCCAACGAACTCTCCCAAATCACTACTTGTCACAACACCCGTAGCATAACAAGACGTCACCGAACCACTATTGTTTCCCAAAAGCCCGCCGACATTGGCATTACCCCCTGTCACCGAGCCGGAAGCGTAACAAGACGAAATCGCCCCACCCCCGGACATGTTTTCGCCCACCAAGCCGCCGACCCACTCTTCGGCTGTAACTGTACCCGTAGTGCAACATGATGTAATGACGCCGCGATTTACACCTGCCAAGCCGCCGACATAAAAGCGGCCCGTAACTGCCACCGTTTCCACGACAAGGTCGCGAATTTCGCCCTTTATGCCCACGCCGCCGAACAGGCCCACACCAGAACCTGTGGGCAGGTTAATTTGGCCATTGCGCAATACATGACCGTCTCCATCAAACACACCGGTAAAGGATACACCCCACCCCGTGCCTACAGGCGTCAATGAGGCGCCGTCAAAATCAATATCCCCAATCAAGACAAAGTGTTTCCCCCAGTCGGACGATGTAGCGGACAATGTTATCCAGTCCGCAACGCTCGCGATTTGATACGGTTCAGCCTCCGTACCGGCACCGCCACTGTAGTCGGCGGCATTTGCGACCACTGCCATTAAAACCGTTAACATAACCACCCATTTTATCGCTGCATATATTCTCATTGTGCTTCTCCTGATGGCTTCCCAAAGTTCCTACAGAAAAAATCACAATAGCCAGACCATGACCATTATTATAGCACTTAATTTCTATTATTGATATTAATATTTTAAGAATTTTTTATATTTAATACTTTCAATATCATAAGGATGGCAGGATGGCATATACAAAAGTGTCTATCAGCGTTGATTAAAGCACTTAACATGCACGTATTGTTATGGGAAGAAAAAGGCGGGATCGTATTGACAAAAGATGCATGAAAGAAACCATCCTTTTGGAACCTGGACATGTGTCTCTCGAAAAAATACAACAGGATTTGTGCCGGTAGCAACAAAATGCCTAGAATTCGAGAACCTCGGGTGGCTCCTGGATTCTGCGGCATGTGTCTTTTTTTATTCACACACAAGCCAAGACTGAAACCATACACGATGCCATGCACACCTTTACCAAAAGGCGCATGCTTTGTCTCAAACTATCAATTCTGTCAGAAAAATAAACAAGCCTGTAAACCGGCGTTTCAGCCAATGTTTACAGGCTTTTCCTAGCAAAAGAAATGGTGCCAAGGGCCAGAATCGAACTGGCGACACGCGGATTTTCAGTCCGCATGGATAGCAACGGAAACGGCAATAAAGACGGGGTTTCTGATGGGGCCGGAACGCCAGTCTGTACATATTCTGCACAAAACAGCGGGATAGATGTCATTCTGGAAGCGATTCGTAACCTGCCAAAAGATGAACGGACGGCGATTCTGGCGGCACTGGCGGCTGATGGGGAACCGCATTAATTCCCCTGCTAAAAAAAAGGGGGCTGCATGTCCAAAACCAACTGCTATAAAAAGGCGGGAAAAAGTGGTAGGTTCTTCCGGGGGTATACCGGGGCGGTGCTGTGCGACGTAACCCCACTATTTTCTTCCACACGGCATACAAAAAAGGGAAACTTGGAAACTTCCCAATACCCCAAAAAAGCAGTCTATCCAGAATGACGGTGTTCATGATGATGGGATAGATTCGTTATAATCGAACTGCGCGACGGCGCAGATATACGCCTGCCGGTGTCCTTCCGGTTCGGGTGGTTCCTTTCCGAAGGGACGCCGGCGGGTGAACAAAAGGAACCACGATATGAATGATAGCGACAAGCCTGAAACTTTAGGCGAATTCCTTCTACGAACATTAGACTCACAGTCACCCGAAGAAATCCCTGAAGAAATCGAAAAACTATCTCGCGAACATTACATAAAAATGCATGATAGGGAATTGGATGAACTACTGAAACAACCGGGTTACGGTTTTTCGATGGGAATGCATTTCTATGAAGCACTGGAAAGACTTTCCGAACAGCAATTAACTTTCATAAATGCCTTATGTATCTTCCAATATTATGAATATTTTGTACCCCACGCATGGGTAGTTAATCATGCCGCAAATCAAATCATTGGGGGGCTGTCTACCGGAAAACTATCACCTGACTTCACCCTATCTGAATTAAAAGCCTTCATTATCCGACACAATATTGAACTGCGCGATGACTGGAAAACCCGTCTGGAACTTTTAAAATCTGCCGGGATAGAAAAGGAAACAATGGACATCACGCCGGGGGCCGGGGCGGTACCTGTCAAAACCGAATCACGAACCAAACGAACGTCGACACGCGGAAAAGGCGGCAACAAACCCAAACGAATCTGGCATAAACTACTGGTAAAAGCATGTATTGAAAAGAAGATAACAGGGACGGCGGTTATCGCAGAAATACTTAAAGCCTATTTGGATGAAACGGCTTTACTAGATGATGAAGGAAGTATTGTCAGCGAAATCAACAATCAGGATGTTCGGCATGATAGCGACTATGTTACTTCCGGTAAGTTTGATGCTTTCCTGAAAAAGAATCGAAACAACAAAAAGTTAATTGGCGGAAATGACGCGGAAACAAAAACATTCAAAGCGTGGTTAAGTAAAAATTACAAGCATTAACAACATAATGCCATCAAGGGGTATGACGTTCATCACCATTTCCGCGATGAACGTCCTTTTTATTTCTGCAATATTCCCGCAATAATCAGCAATTCCGCAATCAATCGCTTTGCTACCTTTGACTAATCATTGGCGCATGGTGCGCCGATGAAAAGCCGATGACGGCAAAGGAACAAGCGGATGAATGAACGGCTACTGAACGTCAGGGATGTGGCGGCGCGTATGAACGTATCGACGCGGGCCGTCTGGAATTACCGGGATGTGGGTTTCATGCCCGCACCCTTGAAGGTAGGCGGCGCGGTGCGCTGGCGGGAAAAGGACATCGATAGTTGGATAGCGGCCGGATGTCCTGACATGCGCCGGGGGGTACAGCCATGACGCGCAGGCAGGCAATCCGAAAGTATTATCTTTGGCTGCATTGCGGGAACCGGGCATCCGTCCGTGATTGCACCATGTATGGACATCCCCTATGGCCTTATCGGATGGGGCGGGTATCGAAACCACTTGAAGATGGACAGCGGGAACCAGACATCGTGACGGGTGCGGATTACCGTTACGACAAACCTATGCAGGCGGCGAAGGCAATCCGGCAAACCTGTATCGGGTGCGTTGAAACACTGTCCGATGTGCGGAACTGTCCCTGCCGGGAATGTCCCCTTTGGCAATATCGCGCAGGAAGGGCTGTTTTTGCGTCTGCCGGGGCGGTTTCAGACACGGACGGGGGCCGGGTGGACATAAACCACCATGAACAAAACGATTCTTCAAAACAGGCTGTTTTCGATTACGACAAGGAACCACATCATGAACCAGCAAGAACAGTTTAAAAAGCGCATCAAAGAAACGGCTGATGCTTTGGATGTGCCAGAAAAGACGGCAACGATAATGATGATTGCAGCGGCGTCCACTTTGCCGCCTGATGTCATCCGGGTGCTGGCATCTTTGGCAAAAAGGCAGGCTGATGATGGGGTACGGTAAACGCAAGCAAAAGCAGATGGGCACTTATGGAACAGGCGGGTTCCTGATGGTGTCCGATACCCTACGGGAAAGTACTGCATACCGGGCACTGACATCCACCCAAAAGTTGGTATTGTTCGATGTGATGCGGCTGTACATGCGTCTATCACGTTTCGACAGGGAACCACTTACAGATGGGTTTTGCTATGCCTTCACCAACTGCCGCGAACTGATAGACGAAACATCCTTCTATGATGCACGGAAACGCCTGGTGGAAATCGGTTTCCTTGAACGCCGTGATGATATGAAGCGATTAACGCCGGGTGCGCCGGATGTGTTTTCAGCGTCATCCAAGTGGATGCACTATCAGCCATCGGCAGCGGAAGCGGCACGGCTGCAATCAATGGAACAGCGGAAGCAACGTTCCCTTGAACGTGGACAGGCACGGAAGCGGCTGTTCATCGAAAAGCATCCCCAAAGACGAAAAGGGAAAACAAAATGAACCCCGAAAATTTCCGGGGATATATACAGGAAAATTTCCGGGGATACACGGGGCATGTCATCCTTGTGCATCCCTTGGAATTTTCCGGGGATACTTGCGGCTGTCAGAACAGGAAATATTCCGGGGACATGATATATACCATATGCAGGGAACCGGAAAGCGCATCGATACCCGAATGGCAGAAACCACACTTCCCCCGTCATCCCTGCCAAAACAGCATCAGCACGTCGACGCGGCGCAGGAAGATACACACGATGATGGTAATGTTACAAAACGCTAACTTTGAAAGAATACGCCGGGCTGATGGCCTTGCGTGGTTCGCATGAAGGATAAAGGCTGCCTGCCCTTGATGAAAAAGTACCCCCCCCCTGGGGGAAGGAACATTAACAAAACTTAACATTTAAAGCACACTACCTGTTGAAAAAAGTTGAAGTTTCCCTTTATGAACGACTATGGTTTCAATACTTGGATGCTGGCATGATTCTTGATTTTTTGGGCGCAAAATGGATGATTTGGAACATAATGCCAGTTATCAGACATTGATTTCTGGCGGAATCGGACACCGTACAATACCGTAATTAGTGACGGTTTTCAACATATGGTGTGTACAAAAAAGGACTGTACAAACAACACAAGGTGTGGTATAGTATTACCATGAAAATATCATCACAACTTCAACAACTTATTTCGGAATGCGGTTTATCGCACCGACAATTATCACTTGCATCTGGCGTGAATCGGCGTTGTATCGGGCGGTTCATGGCCGGGGAAATCATGCTAAGCCTTGAAGCGGTTGACTTGCTGGCGGCGCATTTTCAAGTGATGCTGACGCCGATACCGGATGAACCGGAACGTAAAAGGAAACAGGGGGTGGCATCTTCAACAGCACCATCGATGGATGGGGTGTCCCCTTCTAAAGAATGCCGTCCGACAAACGACGCCGAAAAACGCAAAAGGAAATCGTGAATCATGGCAAGTGTTTTCAAGAAATCATTCTGCAAGCCGTTACCCGATGGGGCAAAGGTTTACAAGCGGGGTGAACGGCTTTATGCCCAATGGACATCAGGCGGGAAAACTTATCGTAACATAGCACGCCGTGATGCAGATGGTACGGTGCGGCTTGTCTATGAATCACCTACCTACTACTTCCGATATGTGGATGCGGCATCCGGCAGGCGCATCGGAATGAACACGGGCTGCAAAGTCCGTGATATGGCGGAACGGGTGATGCGCGAAACGGAAGCGGAACAGGAACGCATCCGCGCAGGCATCATCAAACCGGAACAGGTGAAGGCGGCAGGCAGGGCGCGTCAGATATTAACCGATGTCTTGGAATTGTACTGTACCTACCAGCGGGGGAAGCGGAAATCTGAAAAGCACATCAGCGAAACGAAAAACATCATCAAAGCGGTTGCGGATTATTGCGGCTGGCAAACCATCGGGGACATGAACCGGGCCGGGGCTGAAACCTATCTTGAATCACGATTGAAGGATGGGGTTTCCTTCCGTACCTATAACAAAAACAGGACGGCATTAGTCGCCTTTGGTTCATGGTGCGTTCGAAAGAAACATCTGATATCCAGTCCTTTTATGAAGATGGAACGCATGGATGAAGATTCCGACAGGCGTTACAGGCGGCGTCCCCTATCGGCGGATGAAGTCCGGGCCATCATCGAAGCGGCGCGGGAACGTCCGTTTGATGACGCGGCACGGATGAACCGTTCCAAAGAAATCACTACCGATACACAGCACGATGCTGCATTCTGGCGCGGGTGGAACCGGGCGATGGCATACCGCCTGATGGCGTCCACGGGTTTACGCTGGAACGAATGCCGTACCCTTACCTTTGCCGATGTCCATCTGGATAAACCTTCCCATATTGCACTGCAAGCGGTAAATGCAAAGGCGCGTAGAAACGCCTGCATTCCCCTATGTGCTGACATCCTGCCGGAACTGGTATGTTTCATCAGGGAACGAAAAAAGATGCTTATGGGCGATTCTGGCGCGTCCATCGTGGAATTTCCGGGAACACTGGATATAGAACCCCTGTTCGACTTGCCTGTATCCATTGCCGCCATCTTCAAGGTGGATTGTGCGACGGCAAAAGTCAAAACAGTGGATGAATCCGGCAGGGAAAAGATTGAACCTGTAAAGACAAAAGACGAATCCGGGCGCGTGGTGGATGTCCATTCCTTGCGCCATTTCTACGGAACGGAACTGGCACGGGCCGGGGTTCCCGCATATCGTTTGAAAGAACTGATGCGACATAGCACCATCGAATTAACCAGCAAGTTTTATCTGCATGTCAAAACGAAAGAACTACAGGGTGATGTAAATTTATTGCCGTCCACGATGGGTATGATGGTGGAAGCGCAAGCCGTATCAGGGGCGGATTCGGACGGAACGCCAGTCTGTACATATTCTGCACAAAATTCCTGCTTTGATGTTCAAAACCCTGCATTATCCTGCAATTCAGGGGACATCGACGGCACAAACAAAATCCCCGTGCATACAGGCCTTTCAGCCAATAAACACGGGGATATCCGTAAAAAAGAAATGGTGCCAAGGGCCAGAATCGAACTGGCGACACGCGGATTTTCAGTCCGCTGCTCTACCAACTGAGC
The DNA here is from genome assembly GCA_012730105.1 of Candidatus Hydrogenedentota bacterium. Lineage (GTDB taxonomy): Bacteria > Hydrogenedentota > Hydrogenedentia > Hydrogenedentales > CAITNO01 > JAAYBJ01. The sequence goes on along the minus strand of JAAYBJ010000212.1, from coordinate 26,840 downwards.
TACCTCGGCACGCTGGGCAAATTATAGTCAATCCCATCGGCGCATGTCAAACTCAAAATCGCAGTGATTGGCGCCGATTCTCGGGTTCTACTTCTTTTCGCGATGGACGGTGTGTTTGCGCAAGGTGGCGTTGTACTTTTTCAGTTCGAGGCGTTCGGGATGCTTGCGCTTGTTCTTTTCGGTGTTGTAACGCGAGGTGCCGGGCGCTTCGGTGCACTCGAGGATGATGGTTTCGCGGTTGCCTTTTGCCTTGGATGCCATGCTGTATTCTCCTTGTTCCGGCGCTTAATTTCAGATTGTAAAACGCCGCAATTACGGTTCTTCTTGGCGTTTCAGTAATGCCTTATCGAGACGCCTGTATCATGTTTCTATACATCCCCCTTTATCCCCCTTCAAAGGGGGACCTTTCAGGGCTTGTACAAGATGCACTCCCTGTATACCAGGGCCGGGCTATAGTAGCCGGTGCATACAACTGTGCTTAGATCCGCGTCGGGTTCGGCGCGTCGCCGTATACCTTTTTCGGATCGAAAACCTTTTCGGTCTCGGTGAATGTCAGGGCCAGGCCCGCTTTGACCGCTTCACCGACGGGCACGGCGCGGTAGAAACAGGAGCGGTAGCCGACATGGCAGCTGGCGCCGCCCTGCACGTCCACGCGCAGCCAGACCGTGTCCTGATCGTCGTCAATGCGCATCTCACGCACTTTCTGCACCAGGCCGCTGGTGGCGCCCTTGTGCCAGAGCACCTTGCGGCTGCGGCTCCAGTACACGGCCTCGCCCAGTTCAATGGTCTTCTTCAGTGCCTCTTCATTCATATAGGCGTGCATGAGCAATTCGCCGGTCTCATAATCCGTGGTGACCACGGGGATCAACCCTTCGGCGTCGAATTTGGGCGCCAGTTCACGGCCTTCTTCGACCTGTTCCACCGTCTTTCTTTCGGCGAATACTATCACGTCTTCAAAACCTTTCTCGGGAATTTTTCTGGAAGTGCCTCCTGCCGGACGGCACAGACGAGCCTGCCGCCGGAGAATGAAGGCGTAGTATAGCAAATTAACACGGCCTGATGCACCTTCGACACGGAAAAGAAATGACGGGAATGCATTTTTTTTACCACGAAATACACGAAGGGAAAGCAAATTAAGAACAATTTTTAACCACGGAATTCACGGAAGGGAAAGACTGAGGCGACAGTACGTTTCCTTCCCGTCCCGTAGGGACGATTGACGATAGCCCGCTTCTTCAGAGGCGGGAGATTCGGAACAGGTCTCTTGTAGTCCTGTAGGGACGGTTGAATGAGAAATGGATACAATCGCCCCTACGGGACTTAACAGGGCGTAAATGGCATGGCCCCGGGGCGATTGCCGCCGCCGGAGCCATGCGCGGGGTCATGTGAGTCGGGAAAACCGGTCTGGGATCAAATATCGTAGTACAGGTGGAATTCGTAGGGATGCGGGCGCAGCGCCATGGCTTCCACTTCATTGACGCGCTTGTAGCGAATCCACATTTCCAGGGCGTCTTCGGTGAACACATCGCCCTTGGTCAGGAATTCGTAGTCCTTCTCAAGGTGGTCCAGTGCCTCGCCCAGGCTTCCCGGAACCTGCGGGATCTTGGCCTTTTCCTCGGGCGGCAGATCGTAGAGATCCTTGTCCATGGGCTCGCCGGGATCAATCTTGTTCTGGATGCCGTCGATACCGGCCATGAGCAGCGCGGAGAAGGCCAGGTAGGGGTTGCAGGAGGGATCCGGCACACGGAATTCGACGCGCTTGGCTTTCGGGCTGGCGGAGTACATCGGGATGCGCGCGCAGGCGCTGCGGTTGCGGGCGGAGTAGGCGATATTAACGGGCGCCTCATAGCCCGGCACCAGGCGCTTGTAGCTGTTGGTCGTCGGGTTGGTCAGCGCAACCAGGGCAGAGGCGTGTTTCAACAGCCCGCCGATAAACCACAGTGCGTCCTGGCTAAGCCCGGCGTATTTATTGCCGGCGAACATGGGCTTACCTTCCTTCCAGAGGGACAGGTGGCAGTGCATGCCCGACCCGTTGTCGCTGAACAGCGGCTTGGGCATGAAGGTGACGGTCTTGCCGTTGCGCTTCGCCACGTTTTTGATGATGTACTTGTACATGGTCAGCTGGTCGGCCATGTTGGTGAGCGGTGAGAAGCGCAGATCAATTTCCGCCTGCCCCGCCGTAGCCACTTCGTGGTGATGACACTCCACATTCAGGCCGCAGTCCAGCATGACCGACACCATCTCCTGGCGCAGGTTGTGCTGGGAATCGCCCGGCGGCACCGGGAAATAGCCCTCCTTGTGGCGCAGTTTGTAGCCGAGGTTGGGCTCTTCCATCCGGCCGCTGTTCCAAATGGCCTCATCGCTGTCAATGTGATAGTACCCGCACTCGGGCTTGTTTTCGAAGCGGATGTCATCGAAAATGAAGAACTCCGCTTCCGGCCCGACAAAAACCGTATCGGCGATGCCGGTGGAAATCAGGTAGTTTTCCGCCTTCTGCGCGATATTGCGCGGGTCGCGGCTGTACCGCTCCTTGGTGATGGGGTCGAGAATGTTGCAGTACAGGATGAGAGTCGGAATCGTCGAGAAGGGATCGACGGTGGCCGTCCTCGGATCCGGCAGGACCAGCATGTCGCTTTCGTTGATGGACTGCCAGCCGCGGATACTGGACCCGTCGAAGCCGAGACCGTCTTCAAAGGTGTCCTCGGAGGTCTCGCAGGCCGGAATCGTGAAGTGCTGCTGAAGCCCGGGATAGTCCATAAACCTGAAGTCTACAAACTTGATCGACTGCTCCTTGATAATCTTCATTACGTCTTTGGGACTATACGCCTTGTGCATAACGGTTCATTTCTCCTCTATCGTTATAACCGGCCGGTTGGGTTGCGTCCACCAAAAGCGCTTCCAGCGCTATTGGATCTGCCGACAATTTCCGGCTGCCTACTGTTCTCGTTTCAACCGCGCGCGCCTAGCTCAATACGGCTTCGCCGCTTTCGCCCGTCCTGATGCGCACGGCATCTTCCACGGGCAACACAAAAATCTTGCCGTCCCCGATGCGGCCGGTACTGGCCGTTTCCACGATGGCCCGCACCACGGCCTCTACCATGTCATCGGAAACGACGATCTCGAGTTTGATTTTGGGCAGGAATTCGACGACATACTCCGCGCCGCGATACAATTCCTTGTGCCCCTTTTGACGCCCGAATCCCTTGACTTCACTGACCGTCAGCCCCTGCACGAACACCTTGGACAAGGCCTCTTTCACCTCTTCCAATTTGAAGGGCTTAATGATTGCTTCCACTTTTTTCATCACATGATCTCCGACACGGCACATGACCTCTACTTACGGATAGAAAACGTAGCCGCTGTTGTCCACTATCGCATCGGTTGCCGCCTGGCACCCGCCGTCATAGGATATCAGGGCTGGTTCACTGCAGGGGAGTATTTTTTCGATACGCCCCGGACCGACTCTCCGTTTTGAACCTGGGCTATCCAGTTCTCATGCGTTTTTTAAAGCAACTCGCGTGCCAATATCCCTTTTCAACCGCCCCCGTCCACAGAACTGCATGGCATTACCGGCACCATATTCTTCCTTTACGCTGTGTTTTCAATAAGTTAGCCGGCGCGTTATAGGCTCACATACTCCGGGCAGCGGAGAGATACTGCCATCATCCGATCCTTGCTCACTCGGCAACAAGTCTACAGGCAGGTTGGTATTTTCCTTGATTCCTACGATATTGTAGGTTCCCTAAGAAAGACGCAGGCGCACCGAAACCGATTGCGGATTTTTATGAGGCACAAAAGACAACGTGGGGCAGACATTCCTGCCTGCTTTTCTTCTTCCGGTCAGACAGGAATGTCCGCCCCATCCTCCGGAAGAAAACAATGAGAACATCCACCGGCGCTGTTCAGACGCCTTCGCCCTGGCCACCCTTCAGGCTCATGGGGCATGAGGCAGGCCCAATATGTTAGAATCAGCAAAACTGCAGTGGTGTCGCATTCACCCGCCCTTGCATGATGTTTTTTCCCACTCAAAAGGAACTCTTGATTATGACGCGGTTACCTATATCCATTCTTCAGGGCTGCCTGATTCTTGCGGCAATTGTTTCATTCAATTGTTATGGGGAAACGGTGATTCCCGAGGCCGGCATAACCGCGGGGCTCGCGGATTCCATCAAAGATGCCGTAAATCTTGTGACGCCCGCCCTGGTCCGCATCGACGTGGTGGAAGCCTATTATCGTGACGGTCGTGAAATGAAATCGGAAGCGTCCGGCAGCGGCGTTGTCATTACGCCGGAGGGGCATGTCATCACCAACCATCACGTAGCCGGACACGCAAAACAGCTGAAGTGCGTCTTCGCCGACAAGTCCGAATACGAGGCGGAACTGGTGGGCACGGACCCGCTGACGGACATCTCCATCATCCTCCTGAAAACGGAAGAGGAAAAAACCTTTCCCGTGGCCTCCTGGGGCGATTCCTCCGCTGTGCGCGTGGGCGACCATATCATGGCCATGGGCAGTCCGCTGGCCCTTTCACAATCGGTTACACTGGGCATTATCAGCAACACCGAGATGACCATGCCGGAATGGATGAACCGTGACGGCGGTCTGACCATTGACGGCGAAGACGTGGGCGCGCTGGTCCGCTGGCTTGCCCATGACGCCCAGATCTTTGGCGGCAATTCCGGCGGCCCGCTGGTCAACCTGAAAGGAGAGGTGATCGGCATCAATGAAATCCGTCTCGGCCTGAGCGGGGCCATACCCATCAATCTCGCCCGCGCCGTCGCCGAAGAAATCATCCGCACCGGCAAGGTCCAACGCGCCTGGGTGGGTCTCAACGTGCAACCGCGCCTGAAATCGGACGGGCATAAAACCGGCGCGCTGGTAAGCACCGTCATCTCCGGGTCCCCGGCCGACAAGGCGGGCCTGCGTTCCGGCGACCTGCTGCTTGACGTGAACGGCACCGCCATCGATATTCAGTTCCTGGTGCAGCTGCCGGATTTCAACCTGCTCATCGCCAGCCTGCCCATAGGGGAAAACGCCGTTTTCACCCTTGAGCGGGAAGGCCAGGCGCAAACGCTGAATGTCACCCCCATTGAACGGGAGACCTACGAACTCCGCCAGTTCGAACAACTGTACTGGGGCATCACGGTTCGGGACATTTCCTTCATGATGGCGAAGGAAATGAAACGGGAAAACACCGACGGCGTCCTGGTGACTTCCGTGCAATCCGGCGGCCCCGCAGGCGACGCCCTCCCCCCCCTCTCCCAGGGCGATGTCATTGTTGAAGTGGGCGGCAAGCCGGTAAAGGATGTCGCTGCGTTTCGAGAAATCACCAATGAATTGATGGCGAACGGCACGGCGCCCAGGCCGGTGCTGGCCACCTTCGAGCGCAAAAATGACCGGCTGGTCTCCGTGGTGAAAATCGGGATCCGCCCCCTGAGCGATCCGGGCATGGAAGTGAAGAAAGCATGGCTGCCCCTGGAATATCAGGTAATCACCCGCGATATCGCCGAATCCCTGGGTCAGCCGGAAATGACGGGCTTCCGCGTGACCCAGGTGTATGCGAACAGCACCGCCGCACAGGCCGGGATCCAGGTGGGCGACTTGATTTTGTCCGTGGACGGCGAACCGATGACGGCAGCCTCGCCCGAGCATCATGAAGAACTGGCGGCATTCATCCGTCAATACACCGCCGGGGATACCGTGGAGTTAAGCATAAAACGGGCGGAAAATGATCTGAAAATTCCCGTCGCCCTGGCCGAAGCACCCAAACTTGCCCGGGAAATGAAGAAATACCAGGACGAGATTTTCGAATTTACCGCGCGCGATATCACATTTTTCGACCGCGCGTCGGAGAAGTGGGACAGGGAACAAACAGGTGTCCTGATCGAGCAGGTCAAGCCGGGCGGCTGGGCTGCCCTGGGCGGTCTTTCCACGAGCGACCTCATCGTCGGCATCGACCACGGCCCCGTGAATACCGTGGATGAAGTCCGCGACAAAATGAAGGCGATAACCGATTCAGCGCAGGAATACGTGGTGTTCAAGATACGGCGCGGCATTCGCCTGCTGTACCTGGAACTGGAACCCAAATGGGATTCCAAAGAACAATAACGAAGCGGCGGGACAACCCGTGTTTCCGCGTGCGGAAAGCCGGGCACGCCCCTGTTCAAAGGGCCGGACACTGTTCGCCCGGCGTTGACCCCGTTTCTAAAATTTTTTATAATCGGCGGCATGGTCTTTTCAGGATTATGCAACCCAAACCCCGCCGCGTGCGGAAGGAGCATGTACCATGGCAAATTTTAAACTAGGTTTCATTGGCGCCGGGTTCATCGGCAAGTTTCAGGCGAAGGCCGTCGCCCAGATCCGCGGCTGTGAGATCGCCGGAGTGCATGCGCTCAAGGGCGCGGAAGAACTCGCCGCCTATGCCAAGAAAAACAACCTGGGTGACTGCGCCGTCTACGGTTCCATTGAAGAACTTTGCAAGCATGTGGACGCGGTGGCCATCTTTGCCCCCAATTTCGCGCGGATCCAGATTATGCAGGAAATCGTGGCCGCCGTCAACGCGGGCGCGCCGCTCAAGGGCATTATCTGCGAAAAGCCGCTGGGCCGCACCATTCAGGAGGCGCAGCAGCTGGTGGACCTCGCCGCGGAAGCCAAATTGCCCACCGCCTACTTTGAAAACCAGATTCACATGAAGGGCATCCGCGCGCAAATGGAACAACTCGCGCCGGTACAGGCGACGATGGGCCCGCTGGGCCTGGCCCGCAGTTCCGAGGAACATTCCGGCCCCCACGAAGGCTGGTTCTGGGATCCGACCAAGCAGGGCGGCGGCGTGCTCAGCGACATGGGCTGCCATTCCATCGCCGTGGGCTGGTACGTGCTCACCCCGTATGGCAAACCCGTAACCTTCCTGGAACCCATTTCGGTCAACGCGGTCACTTCCCTGCTCAAGTGGGGCATCCCAAAATACCGCAAACAACTCCTGGACCGCATGGGCGTGGATTACACCAAGGTGCCCGCGGAAGACTTCGCGACGGGCATGGTCACCTTCAAGAACCCTGAAACGGGACAACTGGTGCAGGCGCAGTTTACCAATTCCTGGATGTATGACAAGCAGGGCTTGCGCCTGCTCATGGACGGCCTCGGACCCGGCTACGCGTTCGAGCTCAACTCGCTGCGCTCGCCCCTTGAAGTGTTCATCGGCGACGAGGCCGCCGAAGCGGTGGCGGACAGCGAAACCGCCCTGGAAAAGGCCACGGCAAGCCGCGGCCTGCTCACGGTCGAAACCAACGAGGCGGACCTGTACGGGTATGTGGACGAGATACAGGACGCTGTCGAGAACTTCAAGAACGGCAGGGACGGCTTCCTCAACTTCGCCTACGGGCTGGAAATCACCCGCTTGTGCCAGGCGGCCTACCTCTCCGCCGAACGCGGCCAGACCGTATACCTGACGGACCCGGCAACGCAAAATGAACTGAAATCCTACAAGTCCCTGATCGCCCAGGGCCGAGGCGCGGAAATTCTGCACGTGAGCTGATACACCGCTTAAAAGTTGACACGTTCAACGCCGCACGGGGTTTCCCGTGCGGCGTTTTTACATGGGAGCCGCCTGGCATTACAATTCTGGTTCGCCCTGAAACTATGCTGCGCGTTGCGGTGTATATACCCGGCGCGTATAGGGTATACTGGGCTTTGGCCACTTTCGGAAACCTGGCCGCCTGTCGGCACGGGTACTTGTTATTGGGTCCAAGCATTCAAGGTAAGCATGTTTTTCGATTACTTTCGATCACCCGACACATCACGTCCGCCTTTGATTTTGTTTGATTATGACGGTGTCATTGCCGATTCTCTCGAAGTGTATTTTGCGGAGTTCACCAAAACATGCCGTGAACTGGGCATTCAACACATCAACTCAAAAGAAGCCTTCTTGAAATTGTTCGATGGAAACCTGGCAGCCCAACTGGTCAAGGCCGGCTTTCCGTTGCGCAAGCTGCGCGCGCTGGCCGAAAAATACGCGCCGCGACTGGAGGAAATCTCGGCCGGAATCTCTCCCTTCCCCGGCGTTACGGAGACGCTCGCGCGTCTGAGCGAACGTCACCCGGTATTGATCATCACCTCCAACAGTTCCGCAATGGTAAAACGCTTTACGGAACGGGAAGGCCTGGTCGAAATACGGGGCGTTATAGGCGCCGAAGAGGAGACCAGCAAGGTTAAAAAAATTCGCATGGCGAAAAAACTGTTTCCCCGTCACTGTCCATATTATATCGGCGACACGCTGGGCGATATGTACGAGGCGCGACGGGCGGGCGCGGTGCCGATAGCGGCGGCATGGGGCTGGCACGACGCGGCCCGCCTCCAATGCGGGAAACCCCGATATGTCGCGGGATGCCACGCGGACCTTCTTGCCTTGTTCGAAACAGGGGAAACAAAAGCCAACAAGGGCCGGGAAATGCCGGGATAAAAGGCGGTTCACTTTCGTTCGCATGTGTCGGCTTAGGAATCACAACAAGAAATGGGGTATACTTTTTTCCCAGTGTCCTGTTGTAATTGGTTGTTTGTTTTTTTTTGGAGATATAGTCATGGCTAAGCACACAATACTGGTCACAGGCGGCGCCGGTTTTATCGGCTCACATGTCGCGGACGCCTATGCGGCCAAAGGTCACACGGTTGTCATAACGGACGACCTGTCCTCGGGCAATCCCGAGTTCGTCAATAAAGCCGCGGCGTTTTACGATCTAGATGTCCGTTCACGGCAATTGGAACAGATTTTTGAGGAACATCCCATTGATATTGTCAATCACCACGCCTCCCAGATCGATGTGCGCAAGAGTGTTGACGACCCGATGTACGACGCGGATGTCAATATCAAGGGAGCCTTGAACATACTCGATTTGTGCATCCGGCACAAAGTAAAGAAGATCATATTTTCGTCGACAGGCGGCGCCATCTACGGGTCGCCCAAAACGCTTCCCGCCGATGAGAACTGCCCGCCCCAGCCCGAGTGTCCTTATGGCACCAGCAAATTATGCGTGGAGCAGTACATCATGCTATACGCACGCATGTACAAGATGGGATACACGATTCTTCGTTACCCGAATGTATACGGTCCCCGGCAAAATCCTCACGGTGAGGCGGGCGTCTGTTCGATCCTGGCGGGCGCCATGCTGGCCGGCGAGGCGCCCACCCTGTACGGGCAGGGTAAGGCGTTCCGCGATTATGTATACGTTTCCGACATCGCCGCGGCAAATCTGCTTGCCCTGGAAAAAGGCGCCGGCGAGATCATCAATCTCGGGTCCGGCAAGGGTGTTACGGTCAAGGAACTGTACGACATCATCGCCGATCTGACGGGCTTCACCGGGAAACCCGCGTTGAAACCCCTGCGCCCGGGCGAGGTGGAGGGCATCTATATCACCGGGAAACGCGCCGCCGCCGATCTGGGATGGAAGCCCGCTGTCGGGCTGAAGGAGGGCCTTGCCAAGACAGTGGATTACGTGCGGGAACAGCAAGCCTCTGTTGAACAGGACTGAGTGCCGGGGTTTTTTGAACCTTGTCTTAAGGTGCGCGAATAGCCGGCGGAAAACTGGTGTTTATACGGGCATGTTCTTTTGAAGTGTGAGGGATGGTGTTTTTCCCCTCCACGCTTCAAAAATCAGGTTGTGCTGCGTTGGTTCGGTTCGAGGATAGAGGACGATGGCAAATTACGATCAACTGGTCCTGCTTTCAGGCGCGCATAAGGGTACAATTGTGCCTGTGACGGGGATTGTAACTATCGGCCGCCACCCGGAAAATACCCTTCAGTTTGACGACTTGCAGGTGTCCAGGCGGCACGCCCAGGTCTTCCGGAAGGCCGACGGAGTTTACATCAAGGATCTGGGCAGCGGAAACGGCGTTTTTGTCGGCCAGCTTCGCGTGGATAATTATCAACTATCTGATGGGGATATCATTCGCATCGGCAGACAGCAGATACAATTTCGCGGCGCGGTGCAGGAGCAACTCGAGTCTGACTTTGACGCTTCCGGCCTGATTGAAAAGGACGGCCTGGCAGACAATTTCGAGGCGGAGAAAGCGGAACAGGTATACCGAACTTTTTTTGAGGTTCCCCAGGAATCCATCACCGCCATGGAACTTCGTGAAATCCAGCAACGGCTGCGCGCCGTTTACGCCGCGAATCAGTCCATCGCCAGCGAACGTTCGCTTGAAAAGGTGTTTGACGCCATTATGGACCAGGTGTTTTCCCTGGTGCCGGCCCACAACGGCCTTATCCTGCTCGTCCGGGAGAAACTGGAAGAATTAAGCACCGAGTATGTGCGCAGCGCCGTGCCCGGCGTCAAAATCCAGGTGAGTTCCACCATTGTAAACCGATGCTTTGAAAACGGCGAGGCTATCATAACGAGCGACGCCCCCAAGGATGCGCGCTTCGGCGGAGGCGTCAGCATTATTGCCGGGAACATATCCTCCGCCATGTGCGTGCCCCTTACCCACCAGGGCGAACGCCTCGGCGTCATTTACGTGGACAACCACGGCGAAAGCGGCGCTTTCGGTAATAGCGACCTGGAACTGCTGGTGGCGCTGGCCGCGCCCGCCGCGACGGCCATACGGAATGCCCAGTATCTTGCCATGGTGGAACAAACCTATCAGGACACCCTCGTCGTTCTCGCCAATGCCATCGAACTGCGCGACCACTACACTGTGGGACATACCTGGCGGGTCACCAATTTCGCCATGGAAATCGCCCGTGAACTGGGATGGAATGATGAAAAGATCAACGAGGTGCAAATGGGCGGCGTCCTCCACGACATTGGCAAAATCGCCATAGACAACGCCATCCTCGCGAAGACCTCCGACCTGAGCGAGGCGGAATTCGCGCAGATGAAAATACATCCGGAACGGGGCGCCGACCTGCTGCGCGACGTAAAATTCCTCCACCCTCTTATTCCTTATTGCCTTTTTCACCATGAACGCTGGGACGGCGGCGGCTATCCCTTCGGGCTCAAAGGGCAGGATATTCCCCTGGAAGGAAGGCTGATTGCCGTGGCAGACGCTTTCGACGCCATGACCAGCACACGGCCTTACCGGGAAGGCATGAATCCGGATGCCGCGCTGCGTGAAATGGCGCGGGGCAAAAACAAGCAGTTTGATTCTGTCATTGTGGACGCGCTGGACCGCTGTTACAAGGCCGGACGCATCGACCAGGTATTGCAGGATTATTACAAAAAAGAGGCGCGCAGCATCGCCTGTCCCTTCTGCAGCACCTTCATCCGCTTCGACGACAGCATCCATTCCGGAAGCCAGCTGCAATGCAGTGTCTGTCACAAAACCATTTCCATCATTCAGAAGGATGATGTCTTCTTCGGATCTTTGGTTTCCCGCAAAGTCGATGATTCCACCTCGCCGCCCGGATACCAGATCTAGCCCATCCGCAGGAAGGGCCCACCGCCCTGTACAAAAATGGAGATACTCGTGAACCAGGAATACGCACGTGAAGAGCATGAAAACAGTCTCCGGGACTGGTATGACGCCCTTGCCGCGGTCATTGACCAGGAAGGCGCCGAGGCCGCCGCGTCGCTACTTGCGCAATTGTTGCAGCGGGCATCGGAGGAAGGACTTAAAGTCCCCTTCAATGCCAATACGCCGTACATAAATACCATCCCGCCGGGAGAAGAACCCCCATATCCGGGCGACAGGGAACTGGAACGCCTGACCAAGTCGCTGATCCGCTGGAACGCCATGGCCATGGTTGTTCGCGCGAATCGCGAATCCGACGGCATCGGCGGCCATATTTCCACCTACGCCTCCGCAGCCACCCTCTATGAAGTGGGGTTCAATCATTTTTTCCGGGCGCGCACGGACAACTATGGGGGCGACCAGATTTTCATCCAGGGCCATGCCGCGCCGGGCATTTACGCGCGCGCCTTTCTGGAAGGCAGACTGACCCACGCCCAGCTGGAAAATTTCCGGCGGGAACTCCGCCCCGGCGGCGGCTTGTCCTCCTATCCCCATCCCTGGCTGATGCCGGACTTCTGGAGTTTTCCCACGGTGAGCATGGGGCTGGGACCCATCATGGCCATTTACCAGGCGCGCTTTAACCGTTACCTGGAACACCGCGGTCTGAAGCCGAACCCCGGCGGACACGTGTGGGCTTTCCTCGGCGACGGGGAAACGGATGAGCCCGAAACCCTCGGCGCCCTCGCCTTGGCGTCGCGCGAACGCCTGGACAACCTCATCTTCGTCATCAACTGCAATTTGCAGCGTCTGGACGGACCGGTGCGCGGCAACGGCCACATCGTCCAGGAGCTGGAGGCGGTTTTCCGGGGCGCGGGCTGGAATGTCGTCAAAGTGCTCTGGAGCAGCGACTGGGACACCCTGTTCGAGCGAGACACGGAGCATATCCTGCCGGGCGTGCTGGGTTCCATTGTGGACGGTGAATACCAGAAATTCAGCGTGGAATCAGGCGCCTATATCCGCAGAAGGCTCGTGGAAATTGAACCCCGCCTCGAACAGTACCTCTCGCAGGTCAGTGACGCCCAGCTGCGCAAGCTGCGGCGCGGCGGCCATGATCCCGTAAAGGTCTTCGCCGCCTATCATCATGCCGTAAACCACCAGGGCAGCCCCACCGTCATCCTGGCCAAGACCATCAAGGGCTACGGCATGGGCGAAAGCGGTGAAGGCAAAAATATTACCCACCAGCAGAAGAAACTCAATGAAGACGAGTTGTGGGAGTTCCGCGGCCGCTTCGGCATTCCCGTTTCCGACGAGGAAATCGCCTTCGCACCCTTCTACAAACCCGCGGAGGACAACCCGGCCGTCGCCTATTTGCAGAAACGGCGCGAGGAACTGGGCGGGTACTTGCCTCGGCGCCGGGCGTCGGCACCCCCCGTAAAGACGCCCGATGACTCCCTATATGAAGAGTTTTATCACGGCGCGGAGCGCCCCGTCTCCTCGACCATGGCCTTTGTGCGTATTCTTATGAAGCTGCTGCGCGACCCGGAAATCGGCAAGAAAATCGTGCCCATCGTTCCCGATGAAGCGCGCACCTTCGGCATGGACGGATTGTTCCGGCAAATCGGGATTTATTCCTCCATCGGCCAGAAGTATGAGCCGGTGGACGCGGACAACCTGTTGTATTACCGTGAAGCCCGCGACGGCCAAATCCTCGAAGAAGGGATCACCGAAGCCGGGGCCATGTCTTCCTTCCTGGCCGCGGGCACCTCGTACGCCACACATGGAATCACCATGATTCCATTTTTCGTCTATTATTCCATGTTCGGCATGCAGCGCATCGGCGACCTGGTCTGGGCGGGCGGCGATATGCGCGCCCGGGGCTTCCTCATCGGCGGCACCGCGGGCCGCACCACGCTGGCCGGCGAAGGGTTGCAGCACCAGGACGGACACAGCCATCTGCTGGCCATGCCCACACCCAATCTCCGGGCATACGACCCCGCGTTCGCCTATGAACTGGCCGTCATCATCCAGGACGGCATCCGGCGCATGTATGAGGAACAGGAGGACTGCTTCTACTACATCACCGTGGGTAATGAAACCTACCCGATGCCACCCATGCCCCGCCATGATGGCGTAAAGGAAGGCATTCTCAAGGGCATGTACCGCTACCGGGAAGCGGACACGGCAAGCGCCGGGAGCGCCAGGCACAAGGCGGTGCTCCTGGGCAGCGGGGCCATACTCAACCAGGCGCTCAAGGCCCAGCAATTCCTTGCGGAACAGTTCGATGTCGCCGCGGATGTGTGGAGCGTTACGAGCTACAAGGCGCTCCGCCAGGACGGCATGGCCTGCGACCGGCACAACCTGCTGCATCCCGGCGAAGCGCCGCGCACCCCGTATGTAACGCAATGCCTGGGTGGTGAAGAAGGCGTTATAGTGGCCGCGTCGGACTATGTAAAGTTGCTGCCGGACGGTATAGCGCGCTGGGTTCCCGGGGGGCTGACCAGTCTCGGCACGGACGGTTTCGGCCGGAGCGACTGTCGGGAATCGCTCCGGGACTTTTTTGAGGTCGATTATCGGTTTATTACATTGGGAGTCCTGTCCGCGCTGGCGCGACGCGGCGGGATCAGCCCTGATGCCGTGGTCAAGGCCATGAAGACCATGGGCATCTCCCCGGATAAGGCGGACCCGCTGCTGAGTTAATCCGCGCCGGTTTTACAACAGGAAAGGATACACCATGCGAACAGAATTCAAACTGCCCGAGCTGGGCGAAAACGTAACTTCGGGAACCGTCGGGAAACTGCTGGTTGCCGTGGGAGACGTTATCACCGCCGGGCAGAATGTGCTCGAAATAGAAACCGACAAGGCCGTGGCGGAAATCCCCTGTCCGACTGCCGGAAAAGTGGTGGAAATCCGCGCGAAGGAAGGCGCGAAGATGAATTCGGGCGACGTGGTGCTGGTGCTGGAGGCGTCTTCGGCGCCCGCATCTTCGCCGGAACCGGCCGCCCCGCCCGCACCCGCGAAACGGGACGAAACGTCCGCAACGGTCCAGGCCCCGCGCCCGGAGAAAACGCAGCCCCCGGCCAAACGCCTGGGCACTGTGCGTGCCGCGCCCTCCGTGCGCCGTCTGGCCCGAGAACAGGACGTGGATCTTAACGAAGTGCCAGTCAAGGATCCGGGCGGCAAGGCCACCGCACAGGACATACTGGCCTTTGTGGCAGCCCGTAAAACGGCCGAACAACCAACAACCGCCGCCGAAACCGCACCGGCACAGGACGCTGCCGCCTGGACGAACGGAGAAGGCACCTCGGTTGAACAGGACAAGTGGGGCGTTGTGGTTCATGAAGCAATGAACACCATCCGCGTCCGGACCGCGGAACGTCTTGGCGAAAGCTGGCGCAACATCCCCCACGTCACCCATTTTGATAAGGCGGATATCACCGGTCTGGAGGCGCTGCGAAAGGAGTGCGCCCGCAAGGCGGATAAAAAGGGCGCGCGGCTTACAGCCATGGCCTTTATTCTCAAGGCCGTCCCGGAAGCGTTGAAACGCTTTCCCCGATTCAACGCTTCGGTGGACATGGAAAACAGGCACCTGTTGCTGAAACAGTATTACCATATCGGCTTTGCCGTGGATACGCCCAACGGGCTGGTCGTGCCCGTCCTGCGTGATGCCGACAAGAAAACCGTCCTTGAAATCGCATTGGAAATGGCGGCACTCGCCCGAAAAGCGCGGGACCGCAAACTGACCCTGGAAGAAATGCAGGGTGGAACGTTCACCATCAGCAACCTGGGCGGCCTGGGCGGCTCTGGTTTCACGCCGATCATCAACGCGCCCGAAGCGGCCATCCTCGGCCTGTCCCGCTCACAGACCGAACCCGTATACAACGGCCAGGAATTCGTTCCCCGATTGCTGCTGCCTATGAGCCTGTCCTATGACCACCGGATCATTGACGGCGCGGACGCCGCACGCTTTTTGCGTTTTCTGGCCGAGGCCATCGAACAACCCTGGCACTTGATGCTGGGACTATAGGCGGGAAACGGCCCTGCACCGCTCGTGGAGGATTTCGCTGGAACCATTTCCCGAAGACGGTTCCGGATAGAAAGGATTATTTCAGGATTCCGCCCCGTCGCGAACTGAGGCGTATGCCTTGGAGCAGCATGTTGAGGTCTTCGGGGTTGTCGGAAACCTCCATGCCGATCTCGCGGGTAATCAATCCCTCCTTGATCAGGTCGTTGAGGCTGTCATTAAACCCTATCATGCCCTCTTCCTTGCCGGAGGCTATCACGGTGTTCAGCTGGGCAATGCGGTTTTCGCGGATCAGGACACGCGCGGCCGGGTTCATCACCAGCACTTCGCATGCGGGAACACGCCCGGAACCGTCGGCACGCGGCAACAACCGCATACACATGATGCCCTGCAGATTCAGCGACAGCTGCGACCGGATCTGGTCCTGCTGGTTCGCGGGAAAAAGGTCAATGATCCGGTCCATAGTCTGCATGACATTGGTGGTGTGCAGGGTGGTGAAAACCAGGTGTCCCGTTTCGGCCGCGCTGATGGCCGCCTGGAAGGTTTCCAGGTCGCGCATTTCACCGACCAGGATGACATCGGGGTCCTGGCGCATGACCGATTTCAACGCGGAGGCGAAATCCAGGGTGTCCAGGCCGATTTCACGCTGGCTGATGAGGGCTTTCTTGTCGGTATGGAGATATTCAATCGGGTCCTCAATGGTGATGATATGACACTTCCGGCGCTGGTTGATGTATTCCACGATGGAGGCAAGCGTCGTCGTCTTGCCGCTGCCCGTGGTGCCGGTAATTAAAATAAGGCCCCGGGGCATTTCGGCGAATTTTTCCAGGATGTGGGGCAGGCGCAGTTTTTCGAAGGTTTCGATGTTCGTCTTGATACGGCGCAGGGAACATGAAATCGCGCCGCGCTGGCGGTACACGTTTACCCGGAAACGGCCGACGCCTTTTTCCGTATAGGACAGGTCCACTTCCCCGCGTTTTTTGAAATGGGCGAGCTGGTCCGGGCTCAGCATGATCGCCAGCACCTCATCCATCATTTCGGCGGAGTAAGGCTCGCCCTCGGCCGCGGACATTTCGCCGTCGATACGGTACCACGGCACGCTGCCGGTTTTCAGGTGCACATCGGAAGCGTCACGTTGTACCGCCCGTTGAAGTAGTTTTTGAAACTGAACTGTCATTGTCTTTTTGCTTCTTTTCCAGGGCTCTTCTCATGAAGGCCGGCATCTTGATATCCATCTTTTCCCTGGCGGGAGCCTCCTGCTGTGCCGAGGCGTTCAACGGCAGTTCCCGTTGCCCCGGCGAGGCGATGGGCTTTTCCATCCTCGCCACGACCCCGGCGACAGCCGGTTTGGTCGTTCTCGGCCTGTTGTCCGCGGGCGCCTTGGGCTCCTCTTTCACCGTCACTGGGGGCTTCGCCTGAATAAACGGAATGGGGGCAACAGCGGGCTTGCTTTCCACGATGACAAACGGCCGGGTATAAGCGGCAGGATCTTTCTTGGGGAAGCCGGCGGCGATCACGGTGATTTGTATTTCAGGACGTTCCTCCTCATCCACCACCGCGCCCGTGATGATCTTCGCCTCGTGTCCTATGTTCGACTTAATGTATTCATTGGCCTTGAAGACTTCATGGATCAGCATGTCCCGGCCGCCACGCACATTGATGATCACGCCCCGGGCTCCCTGAATGTCCGATTGTTCCAGCAGGGGGCACACGATCGCGTCCTGGGCGGCCCGGATCGACCTGTCCGTGCCTTCCGCGACGCCGATGCCCATGAGCGCCCTCCCGCGCGCTTCCATCACGGTGCGCACGTCGGCAAAGTCGACATTGATCAGGCCGGGCACCGTTATCAGTTCCGAGATGGCACGCACGCCGTTGTGCAACACCTCATCCCCCTTCCGGAAGGCGTCAAGGAAACGGGTGTCCGTGTCGCTCAATTCCGCAAGGCGGTCGTTGGGGACTACAATCAGTGAATCAACGTATTTTTCCAGTTCTTCGAGGCCGGCGAGGGCGTTGTCCATGCGCTCCCTGCCCTCGTAGCTGAAGGGAAGGGTGACGATGGCCACAACGAGCGCGCCGGAAGCCGCCGCTTCCTCCGCCACAATCGGCGAGGCGCCGGTGCCCGTGCCGCCGCCCAAGCCCAGGGTCAGGAAAACCATGTCCGCACCCTCAATCACGCTGCGCACGCGGTCCCGGTCCTCCTCGCAGGACTGGCGCCCCACTTCCGGCTTGGCGCCCGCACCGAGTCCGCGGCCCCGGCCTATCTGCAGGCGCGTGGGCGCCAGAGAGTTTTTTAGGTCCATGGCGTCCGTGTTGATCGCGATAAAGTCGACATCGGACAGGCCGGATTCGATCATGCGATTGACGGCATTGCCGCCGCCGCCGCCGACACCGCACACCTTTATCACGGCCTTTTTCTCAAAAGATTCCGGTTGCTCCATGACTACCATCACTCTTCCTCCAGGTATACGCGTTAATGGGGGTTAAACTGCTTTCAGGGCACGGATTATTTGCACGCCAGGTTGGCGTCAAAACGAAGGTCGAGATAATACTCACACGGGATAAAGCCTCCCATTTCCTCCCAGAGAATAGCCAGGCGGTTCGCCTGCGTCTCGAAATCGGAGCGGCCCCAGCGCATTTCATAGGGAAGTTCTTCGAAATACATGCGCAGCTGCGTCGTAGATTCCGCGGACAACTCGGACAAGGTCAACTGGTCCGCAAACGGAAGGGTTTGAAATGCCTGCCATAAGTCAAGCGCCGCCTTCAGTTCAGGGCTTTCTATGGCCTTGCCCGCTTCGAGGACCTGCACGTCGGGCAGGCTGGTAATCAACGGCCCGCTGTGAATCGAAAAGGGTGACAACTCCCTGAGAACCACAAGTTCCCGGTCCACCTCAAAGAGATGGTTGTTCAGCATCACGGTGGCGGCGGCTTTCCGTTCGACGATCCGGAGATGCACTTTCTTCTCGCGAATGCTCTTGACCACGTCACAGCGCTTCACATAGGGAAGCGATTCCACCCGCGCCCGCACCGCATCAACGTCGAGAAAAAGAATGTTGTCGTCAACGGTTATGCCGGCGGCCTCCCGGATGTCCGCTTCTCCAAGAACCCGCTGATTTTCAAAGGTGATTTCCTGGACCGAAAAATAGGACGACCGCGGAACGTATACGGCAAAAACAGCCGCTCCCAACAACAAAGCCAGGCTCAGCGTGACTTCAACAAAATGGGAAAATAACAGTTTCTTCCTGCGAACAGGAACGGCGCGCTTGTGGTGCACCGGGATCGCGGTTGTCCTCATTGCCCCTTGCCTCCTTTTTGATCTGCTAACAATTCCAGTAACGGCTGCGTTATCCGGTTGATATCACCCGCGCCAAGAACCAGCACCATGTCGCCGGGCTCAAGATCCTTCACCAACAACTGCGGCACGGCATTCATGTCCCTGGCCAATTCGACATGGTTTGCGCCCGCAACATGGGCGGCATCCACAATCAACCCCGCGTCCACACCGGGCATGGGCGCTTCCCGGGAGGGATAGATGTCCGTTACCACGGCCCGGTCCGCCTTGGCCAGCGCACGGGCAAACTCTTCACAGAAGAACTTGGTCCGGCTGAACAAATGGGGCTGGAAAACACATATCAGGCGTCTCGCCTCGATCCATCGCGCCGCCTCCAGCGTATTAATGATCTCCGTGGGATGATGCGCGTAGTCTTCAATGACCACGACACCGTGCTCCTCGCCCCGAACCTGCAGGCGCCTGCGCACACCGTCAAACTGGCGCAGACCGTCGGCTATGGTGTGAAACCGAAGTCCCAGGCACAGGCCGACAGCGCAAGCGCCCAGGGCGTTGCGGATATTGTGCAGTCCCAGCGTGTTGACCTCCAGGGAACCCAGGATTCCCCGGGGCGCCAGGCGCATATCATTGCAGGCCACATCGAAGGTCGTCTTCATCCCCGCCAGCTGACGGCTGCACGACAGGCCGGCCTCGCGCCCGGAACGCTGAATATTGATCGCCTGGAGCGACACGTCATCGCCGAGCCCGTAGGTAAGCGTTACGCTTTCTATTTCGGGAAGGATTTCACGGCAGTGCTCGTCATCTCCGCAAAGGATGGAATACCCGTAAAAAGGCACCGTATTGCAGAAATCCGTAAAGGCGCGCTTGATGCTGTCTATCGTTCCGTAGTATTCCAGGTGTTCCGCATCAATGTTGGTCACCACGGCAATGGTGGGATGAAGCCGTAAAAAGGAGCCGTCGTGTTCGTCCGCTTCGGCAACCAGATAATCCCCCGTGCCCCACCGGGCGTTGGTGCCGCTCCGGTGCAAGATGCCCCCGACGATGGTGGTCGCACCCAGATTCGCGCCGTCCAGGAAAGCGCTGATCATGGAGGTGGTCGTCGTTTTGCCATGGGTGCCGCCCACCACCACCGCGTTCGGTTTAAGGCGCATCAGATCCGCCAGCAGATCACTCCGGTGTATTACCGGTATTCCCCGGCTGCGGGCGGCCTGGATTTCAACATTGTCCGGCGGGATGGCGGCGGACATTACGACAATGCCGGCGTCCCCCACGTTTGAAGCATCATGGCCGGTCTTAAATTCCAAGCCGTAACGCTGCAAGCGCACCGTGATGCTGGAAGGTTGCGCGTCGGAACCGCTGACCTCGTAGCCGAGATTCAGTAGAATCTCGGCCAATCCACTCATGCCAATGCCGCCTACGCCGACAAAATGAACTTTTCGCCTTAATCCATTCACACCACATACCTCATCTAACGCAACATATTGTGTTGAAAATAAGTATATCACAAGATCAACCACAATAAAAAGTGTTTTTTTGAGGGAATCAGTTTAGGGTTCCGGTTGCGTCATCCGGAATATTCCTTCGTTAGGATTACGCATATTACATAAAATTGTAAACAATATCCCCAGCACATCAAATCAGTAACCACCGGCATAGCCGGTGGTAGGAGGATGGCCCCTAAAAGGGGCCCGAATTCCGGCCTGTTGCAGGTTTCCCAACAATCGCTTAACAGCAATCTGATGCACGTCATTCCGGTCTTTTTCGCGTGGAAATGTCTTGTCCTGCGAAGGATGCTATAGCGCGCGAAAAACCGGAATGACGTGGACTGCAATCCTTGTGTGGACAAAACGATTAGGAGATAATTTCCGCCATGAGTAGCAGAAAACGCCGGAACGGCATAGCCTGATGAATTCTCACCGACAGGGCCGGTGGGTTAACTAGGAAAAGAGTTCACGTAAATGTTGCTGTATTTCCGAGATAAGCACGGCGCTTTCTTTTTCCAAGCCTGTCGTCAACAGCTCCATCTGAAACGGATAGGTGCCAAGAACGACACGATGCGAAATACACCAGAGGCAGATAATAACCATGAATCCACCGCAGAGCACTCCCATATACCGCCGAAGCAGGCAACCGTATACGCCAATATACCGCCTCACCGTCAGGGCCGGCGCTTTTTCAAGACCATCGGCCGTATCGGGCGGTCCTTCCGTTCGCGCCGGCAGCACCTCCTGGTACAGTCCAGCCCGCGCCTGTATCATGGGGTACAGGAGACCGAGAAGCAGCATCACACCCAACACGAAGGACCACACGTAGGGCGCCGAGGCATCGAATTCACCGACCATGCCAAGGTGATGCCTTGCCGACAGGTAAAACAACACCGCAAGAAGCGAGGCGAATCCCACGACAGGAACCAGTTTTCCGGCCCATACATGCGGCAGCGCGCGCACACGTTTTCCTCCCGACCCTGCCTTGTGCAGCACCAGGCTGATGGAATACAGGACAAACAGTAGCAGGCCCGTTTTGACCGCCAGCATCAGGGGCGTCAGGGCGCTTTCGCGGTACTGCGCTAAAACAGGCTGGCGGCGCTCCTCGAATGCTGCGATGCCGGCCAGGGCTTCGTTGACCCGCAGGATGGCATTATTGATCTCCGGATCGAGAACACCCCCGGAGAGTTTGGACCATTCCCCCCGCAACACCAATGCCTGGTGCTGTATCTGCAGGGCGGTGTTCATCTGTATCATGGTCGGCGGACTGTCGTCCTCCCTGCCCCCCATGAGCCGCATGCCCATGTACTGGACCTTTTCAAGCCAATTGTCCCAATCCATCAATTCCCCGCGCTCCAGGCTCTGTCGGGCACGGCCGGTGATAAGGTTGCAGCAGTGCAGCAGGGGCGTTGCCATGCGTTCCGCAGTATCCCGCCGCAGTTTATTGTACCGCGCGCCGCGCTTCGGCAAACTGACATGCCACAGGGGATCGGGAAAGAGCACGGGATCGCCGGAACTGTTTGCCCGCGTAAGCAAGGCCACCAGGTCGCTCAGGTCAGCTTCCGGCTCGAGGGTGGCCGCGAGCGCCGCCGCTTCCAGATAACGGGGAAGCGCGTTTCGCGGCGGATTCACACCCGCCTCGCGAAACCGCTCCCGGGCCTCTTCATGTTGTCCGTCGAAATAAAGCATACAGCCGTAATTGATCACCAGCGAGGCGTTGTTGGGGTTCACCTGGTAAGCCCGGGCATAGGTATCCAGCATGTTGTCGGGCTCTTCCACCTGGGCGAGCGCTTCCAGGTACAGGGAGGGGGGCACTTTCGCGGGGCCGGTCTCGCGCCGCACCACGGTCCGCAGAATAGGCCGGGCCTGGGCCGGATGCAGGGTAAGCGCCATGCGATATTGCGTTTCACTCCGGTCATACCGCAGATAGCCCTCGACAAACCAGAGCATCAGGGTAAGGAAAACGGTAAGGGCAACCAAGAGGCGGAAAGAGCGCCGGGTGCGCCGGGCCCGGACATAGTCGAAGGGCGGCGCACAAACGCCCGTTTTTCCCGCCTTTGAATTCAACGATCACCTCCCATAAGCCGCCGGGCTATGATTTTGCCTTCCTCCACACCCGGCTGGTCGAAGGTATTTACATGATAGAGCCTTCCGGCCATGGCGGTTTCCACTTCGAGCAGGTAGAGGACCTGCGCGACAGTATAGGCATTGACCGCGGGCAGGATGATGCGCATCGCCGGGCGACGGCTCACCTTGAGGGCGTCCAACGTGCCCTGAAGCTCCGCCGCCATCAGTTTGTTCATGGTGGCGTTTCGCAGATAATCCAGGCCCTTGATCTGGGGCAGGACGTCCGGTATGCGCAAGGTTGAGGCGAAACGCTTCACCTCCAGGATGTTGAATATTTTGTTGTTCGGACCTTCCCGGTACAACTGCACTTGTGAATGCTGATCCGTCGCGCCCAGCGCCTTGATGGGCGTCTGGCCGGCATAGACCTCGTTCTTGTCCAGGTCGTATCTCTTGCCCAGACTTTCCGCCCACAGCTGCCGGTACCAGTCGGCCACATCGCGAAGCCCGTCGGCATAGGGCATCATGACGGACATGACCTTCCCCTTGCGCGTATCCATCAGGTACTGCACGGCCGCGCGCAGGTACGCCGGATTCTCCAGCAGGGACGACCGTGAACACTGCTTGTCCATGGCGGCGCAGCCCGCGGCCATGGCATCCACGTCCATGCCCAGCAGGGCGGCGGGGAACATGCCCACCGGTGAAAAAACGGAAAAGCGGCCGCCCACGTTGAGGGGGATGTCAAAGGAAACCAGGTCGTAGGCATCGGCCACCGGGTGCAGCAGGCTCTTGGGCGCGTTCTCGCCCCGGGGACTGGTGGTGACGACCAGGTGGTCCTTAATGGCGTCGGCGCCCAACTGTTTTTCAAGCATATCCACGATGATCATCAACTGGGAGATGGTCTCGGCCGTGCCGCCTGATTTTGAAATGACGTTGTACAGGGTCTTTTCAGGCTTGCACAAGCGCATCATGGCCTTGAAGGTAACCGGGTCGATATTGTCCATCACAAAAAGCCGCGGCCTGCCTTTGCGCGCCTTGCGCCCGGAAAGATTGCGGTAGGGATCCCCCAGCGCGGTGTGCAGCGCCGTGATGCCCAGGGCCGACCCGCCGATACCCAGCACGACCAGGTTCTTGTATTCCATTTCGGAAAAATGGGCGGCGGCGTCCTTCACCTGTTTAAGCGTGGCCTTGTCCTTGTAAAGGTCATAAAAGCCGTATTTCTTTTGCCGGCGTTCGGCGCTCAATACTTTGTGCGCTTTTAACACCTCCGGCTCGATTTCCCGAAGGTCACCCGGGGTGACGCCGTGCTCGGGGCCGACGACTGTTGACTTCGCCCGGCTGATGTCAATGCGGATATCGGTATAAGCGGACGCTTTCTTCTTTTGCATGCTTACTGCTCCTGTAGGTTGCTTTGGTGCATGAGACAAGGCAAGTCAACCGGAAATGACCGGCGCCGCCCGGATGCCGGCACTGCTTTCCGGTCCCGTCCTGATTCCGGCGGCTCCGGACGGACAGACCACCCTTACATTTTAAGACAGGTCAACGCCCTAGTACAAAGCGCCTACCCGCATTGTCTTTCGGAAATTAAATTGTCGCCAGGTTCAGTTCTCAATCAGGCCATGATACAAGCCCATGTAATAGGGCAGCAGGTAAACCGTGCCGCTGCCGAGCACGGTCCCGCTGCCGCCGTAGTCAAGCGACCAGGGATCCGTGTTCCAATGATTAAAGTAGCGCTCTGAAACAGGCAGAACCTTGCCGTCCACCCGATATCCCCGGTTGTGGCGGGGCGGCTCATAGGGTTCCGCGGCCTGCTGCCTCGGAAGGCGGCGCAAATCGAGACGGTGGGAATTTTTATGCCCCCAGTCAACACGATCCAGCGGAAAATCAATCAGCGTTTCCACGGCATCCTCAATGCACCCCTTCCAGGAGTGCAGTTTAAATTCGCCCCAGGGGCTTCTGTAGGTAGTCCGCCCCTCAAAGGCGGCATACATGAAATTGAACAGGGGATTCATTTCCGGCTGTTCGTTGGTCCAGGCGGAATAGAAGGAATACATCATCTGCCGGAGCAATTCCTCGTCCTGGCTGTACTTGGCCAGGTTGTAGTAATTCATAAAGGCCATCTCATCGTCCGACTGGTTTCCGGAACCCGGCCCGAAATGAATTTTGTAGATCATGGCGTTGGTCTGGAAATGATGCTTTTCGATCAGTTCGCGGCTGGCCTCGCCATACTTGGGATCACCCGTAATATGCCCGGCAACGGCCAGGTAGGACAACATGCTCAAAGACTTCAGTCCCCGTTCCGGCCACCAGTTCACGTCTTTGTTGAGGCTCTCTGGATTGTAGATACCCCAACGCGTCGGGGTGCCGTCATGGTCCACCAGGTTGAATCCGTGTTCCATCATGTGGTCGGTCAAATCGCGTACGACTTCCCGGACCCGTTCCTTCTCCTCCTCCGTTTCCGCCACGTAATCATAATAAGCGGGATAGAAGAAATAGTGTCCGTCGAGCTCATCGGAACTGGTGTCGCTTTTCCAGTACCATTTGCCGTCGCCGCTTTTCGGCCAGCGGGGCTCGTACACTTTCCACAGGGCATCCTGTTTCTCCCGGTGCGCGATGTCACTCTCTACACGCCCTTCGTTCGGGTCGGGACCGTCCGTGGGCAGGATGGTGCGCGCCACATAACCCTTGGGTGGCCGGATGTCCCCGGTCTGGGTCACCTTCTGCAGAAAACGAAGCGCCTCAAAGGCCTGCGTCGCCCGTGCCTTCGCAGCCTGATCCTTGGTGGCGGCATAGGCGAAACACTCCCCCGCGCCGTACATGGCCGTCCAGAGCCCGTCGTTGTCACTGTCCGAATAGATGATTTCACGCTTGTCGCCGGGCTGTTTCAACCCCACCTCGGAAGTGTAACCAAACTCGGTGCGCTTGATAAGGTCCATTCCCTTTTCATAGATGGCGGCCTTGTCCGCAAGGGTCATCGCTTCAAAGGAGATGCGGCCCACCCCGCCGGCCGTGGCTATCCAGGCGGCGCCATCGTCAGCCACGGCTATGGCGCGCACCTCGTCATTCGGCAGCCAGCGGCGTCCCTGGCGATACCGCCACGCACCGTCTTTATAGCGTATGGCGCCAAGGGTGGTACCGAACCAGACCGCCCCGTCTTTCCCGGCAGCCATGCAGGTAAAATCGTTGTAGGGTAGCCCCTCCTCGCCGGTAAAAAATTCCCAGCCGTCCTGACCTTGGCGCGCGGCCCCGGCCAGTGTGGCAAACCAGAGGCACCCTTCCGCATCTATAGCGACGCCGCGCACGTCCTCTACACCCCAGTGCCGGCTGGCGCCGTCCTGCACGACGGCCTTTTCATAGCGTCCCGCATCGGTGCGTACGAACAATCCCTGCGCGGTGGCCACCGCCGCCGGGGCCCCCGAGCCGTCCGTTGCCTGGCGGACGGGAATCCCGCTACCCGATTCCTGGCCTGCATCGGATTTGGCCAACACATAGGTATCGCCGTCGGGAAGCAACACATACCGGGTGATGGTAAGCGCGTCCAGACGTGTCCATCCGCTTCCCGTGAACTGTGCGGCCCCAGCCGTGGTTTCAACCACCGGACCGTCGGCTTCGATAGATATCGACTGCACATCCTCCGAAGGCAGTCCGTCTCCAGTATGAAACGCGCTGGCTTTCTCTTGGAGAAAGGTTCCCACCTTGACCGGTTGCGCCGCCGAAGCAAGGCTACCCAGGAGAAGAACGGTTACAAGCAGTGTCGACAGAAAATGCTTCATGACAATGTTCCTTATTTTAAAGTTGCCGGGAACCACCAGACAGGCTTTTCCCTCTTTTGACTTCGCTCAGAACATCCGGTTCCACGAAAGAATCTTTGAGCCTGGCCGCCCTTTATATCACAGAAAGTGCCTCAACGGAAAACCTTTGATAAATTCCTTAAGAGAATAGGGCGCCATAACCGCAACCAAAATATAAGTCCTAGGTTGCATTGCCTTTTCTTTTCCGTGAAATTCCGTGCGTTCCGTGGTTGACGCTTATTTTTGTCAAAAAATGACTTTAACGAACTACCACAGAAGGCACAAATATTTCATTGCCCTGACTTCTTCGATACAATGCCGGAAATTGACCGATGATACTATGGAGATCTTCTCTTTAGCTTCTTTATAGATATTACAGGCCGGTCATCATTCGTACAGTGAAAACTTTCATCACCGTTGAATTTCTGGTACCCTGATCCCTGCCGAAACGAGTGTTCCCGAAGAACTCGCTGTTTTTGTTCCCATGATGACGGCATCCAAACATGCAAGGAACCTGTGCAATGTCCCGTCCTGTAAGCCTGTCGCGTACCTTTGTTGCCGTCCTGCTTTGTCTGTTGGCATGTGCTTCGCAAACGGCATCCAGCGCAGAGGGCGGATATCTGCCTACCGCAAAAGGCCCGGCCTTTCCCCTTGGTTTTTATGAGTTGCCTGAGGACGACAACGCCCTGAAGGCCATGGCGGATGCGGGTGTAAACCTGGTGCGCTGCCGGAACCGGGCCGACCTGGACCGC
>JAAYBJ010000211.1 GCA_012730105.1 Candidatus Hydrogenedentota bacterium | reverse complement strand
CCCAAAAGGACAAAAATTAACCACTGCACTTAATGCCATGCTAGCCGCGTCAATTCAGCAACTTATGGAGTTCGCAGCATGAACCTTCTTGTTTTTTATGATAGGATATTTTCGATAAGGTACTAACGCGATGCCACATTTTCCTGAACATATTGCTGCTCAGTTTGTTTATGTTGAAAGAGGACGGGCGCGTGGCCTGGTGCTCCGGCAAGGTTCTGAACAAATTGCGGACGCACTGTTTGCCCCGGAAAAATGCGAGGTGTTGACAACAGTTGGGCGTGGCGCAATGCGGTCATTCCCATGGCTTCCCGGGCAGCGGGGAATACTACGGCGTTACAGGCGGGGGGGAATAATACGACACCTGTTGCGGGAATCTTACTTGTTGCGCAATCGACCGCTGTGCGAGTTCCTGCTACACAATAGACTCAAGGAACTTGGATTGCCGGTGCCCAATCTGCTCGGCGTCTCTTGGACCCGTCGTGGGTGCCTTTATTCAGGGTTCCTTGCAACTGAAGAACTTTTGGGGGTTGATTTGGATGGATGGTTGCGCCTGCACCGGGAAGACCAGGAAGGATGCAGGTCGGAATTGAACGCTTGTGGGAAACTTATTAAAGAAATGCATGACGCTGGTATAATCCACGGCGATTTGCAGGTCAAGAATATTTTTATCTGTGGCCAGTCCCCGTTTATTATGGATCTGGATGGTGCACGGCTTCATCCTGCACTGCATGCTTTACGTTGCCAATGTAATCTCTTGCGTCTCCGCCGTTCTTTTGAGAAACGTGGGCATGGGCGCGCGCTTTTTGATATATTGCTTGGAGGTTACGGGACGATCACATTTTACAAAGGGCTTGATCTGTTTTATAGGAGCAGGGGGCGGGTATCCGACCTTGTATTTTCTGGAGAAGCACGAAAAAATGACGCAGAGTGAACGCAAACGGCTGGAGGACCGATTAATGTGTCCGCCAGGTTTTACTTATACAAAAATCAAGGGCGGGGCGGCCTGTGTGAGGCAGGACGTTCTTCCCGAACAAATTGAATTGCTGTTGTCAAAAGATGCCGAAATTTTAAAGGAGACACGCAAGACACAGGTTCGCTCGGTTGGTAACTGGATTATAAAAGAACGAAGATCACCTTTCTACCGCAGCGCGGGCATGCCCGCGCAAAACCGTGAAAAACACAGTCGCCCATGGCGCGCAGGAAATTATTTGCGCATGTACGGAATAAACATTCCAGAACCCTTGGCGTATGTGGAGCGAAAATTTACCGGCATAGTGTTTAAAAGCTGGCATATTTTTCAAAATCTCACTTTTTGCCGCGATGTGGAAAGTTATCTTAGTGAAATCATTATCGGCGGCGCAACCGGAACGGTTCTTTCTTGTTTCCTTCGGCATCTTGCCGAGGCCGTCAACGAACTGGAGGCGGTAAACGCGTTCCACGGGGATTTGTCGGGCAAAAACATCTACACTTCCGATGGTGAACGGTTTTATTTTATTGACCTGGATGCCGTGGAATATAACGTGGAGTATGACTCAAAGAAACGAATGAAAAACCACGTCCAGTTATATGATTCTTTCTGTGATGCCCTGTCCGACTCGCTGCTTGTTCCATTCCTGGGCGAATTGCTGCCTGAATCTGAGGATTTGCGGGTATGGATGCCGGCAGTTCGCAAAGCCCAGAAGCAGCGCAGGGCTAAAGTGGAGGAAGACTGGGCGAAGCACGGCCGTCCAGAACATATTAATCCATTGCGCGCGTTTCAGACCCATTGCTGATCATTGTCTGTACTACTCCTGTTGAGGACGCACGATGACAACTAAACTTCTCGACTATTCCCGACTGTGCTTGCATACGATGACAACGAAGCCGTGGTCGCTTGAGGAGGCGGTCCACGCTTATGAAAAGGCAGGCATAAAGGGAATCACGGTATGGAGACATCATATAGAACCTTACGGGGCCGTGGGGGCCGCAAGGATACTGGGTGACTCCGGGCTGCGCGTCGTGAGTTTATGCCGGGGAGGTTTCTTTCCCGCTTCCAGCGCGGAAGGCCGTCAGCGGGCGCGGGACGAGAACAGGCGCATTATTGACGAGGCCGCTGCACTTGGCGCACCGCTTATTGTGCTTGTATGCGGCGCTGTTCCCGGCATTCCCCTGGCGGATGCCCGGCAGCACATCCTTGATGGAATCGCCTCAGTGCTTCCCCACGCCCAGGCCGCCAGCGTTAAATTATCCATAGAACCGCTTCATCCCATGTATGCCGCAGACCGAAGCGCGGTGAACACCATGGAACAAGCGAACAACATGGTGGCGGCGTTGAGTTCGCCTTGGCTTGGAGTAACCGTGGATGTGTACCACACCTGGTGGGATCCTATGCTGAAATCGGAAATAGGCCGCGCGGGGAAAAACATCTTCTCGTTTCATGTCTGTGACTGGCGCACCCCGACTCGAGATCTGTTGAACGATCGCGGCATAATGGGAGAAGGGTGCATTGACATCAGGTCAATACGGGGGTGGGTGGAACAGGCGGGTTTTCACGGATTTATAGAAGTGGAAATTTTTTCCGATCAATTTTGGGCGTGGGACCAATCCAAACTGGTGGAGCGTATACAGCAGGCCTATTTAACCTCGGTATAAAAAAGGAAACAAGGGCGACAGGAATACACAGGATGCCCGGTTTTTGGAAAACAAGGCCCAGAAAAAGTTTTTTAAGAATCGCAGGTGGAATCACTATAATACGATCTAAACTCGCCACTGGCAAGCGCTATTTAGGCCGCTTGGGCAGACAGCACAAAGCATAGGCAACAAAGAAGGGTAAAATAATGGACAGACGAAGTTTTTTAAAAACCACTATGGCCGCGGCGCCCATGTTGATATCTGCCAGGGCGCTCGGGCAAAACGGGCCCGGCGCCAATGAAACCGTGAATGTTGCCGTGGTGGGCCTTGGGGGAAGGTCGCGCGATATCGTGGCCACGATCCTGGGCATTCCCCAGATGCGCATCGTGGCCGTCTGCGATTGTTTCGGTCCCCGCGTGGATGCGGCACGCAAGGCTCTTGAGGAACGGGGCGTTAAATGCAACGGCTATCTGGATCTCAGGGAAATGCTGGACAAGGAAAACTGTGACGGGGTTATGGCTGAAACCACAACACACGCAAGGGCCTGGGTGTCTTGCATGGCCATGGCCGCCGGCAAGGACGTATATATCGAAAAACCCATGAGCCTGACAATTGCCGAAGGCCGCGAAATGGTAAATTGCGCAAGGCATTACAAGCGTGTTACGCAAGTGGGCACGCAGCAACGATCCATCCCCCTGAATAACTGGGCAAGTGACTTGGTTAAGAACGGCGCTATCGGTAAGGTCAAGCATGTGCTCGCCCCCAATTTCGTCGGGGCGCTGAAATGGGAAGCCCGGGAAGGACAGGAAATGCCGGACGGCGGCAGGCCGGATTGGTGGGATGTTTGGACGAATCAGGCTGAACTCAGGCCGTACCACAAGGACATTCATTACGGATGGTCCAATTGGCTTGATTATGACGGGGGCGGCATTTCTTTCGGAGTCACTGGATGGGGTACCCACAGTTATGATCAGCTGCAGCGCGGACTAGGAACGGATGAAACGGGGCCTGTTGAAATTATTCTTGAAGAGCAAGTGCAGGCACGTCGCGCGTATTCAGAGGAGGATCGCGAGCCCGGACCGGAGGAGACAGGCGCTCCCTATTACGGCATGGTAAAAGACACCAGCGGCCCGCGCGCGAAGGTAAGCATGAAGTATGAAAACGGCGTTCAGGTGCTCCTTCATCTGGACGCGAATTTCGGGCCCGGCCTCGGGTGCATCTACGAAGGTGAAAACGGGAGAATTGAAATCAACCGCGACAAGATCGCCGTCGAGCCCCGTGAATTGTTAGACCGGCCCGACAATCCCGGTCACCTCAGCGTTCCGGAAACCCAGCCTCATATAGAAAACTGGATTGAATGCATCAAATCCCGGAACCGGTGTACGGCGGATATCGAGTACGGTCAGCGCAGTAGCACATTGTGTTATCTGGTCAATATTGCCCGGGCTGTCGGTCGGGTAGGCGAAAAACTCCTGTGGGATCCGGTTGCGGAACGCTTCACGAACTGTGATGAAGGCAACACGATGCTCGCAAACACGAGACGAGCGGGATACGAACTGCCTCCGTTGGTCTGAACCGGCGCGTTATTATTTTGATATGGGAGCCCTGACTAAAAGTGGCTTCCGAGATAGCTGTGCCTTCCCCGATACAGGGATGTCCGGTTTGTGCGCGGTCGATTCAAAAAGAGGAGAAAAAAATGGACATGCCTTCTAATCGTGGCATTTTTTACTGGTTGTGTGTGGCGGCATTTTCCGCGATGATGTTTCCGGGAGAGGCGCAGGATATGAGTTCTCAAAACGAATGGAAGGCTTCCTGGATATGGGCGCAACGTGATGCCTATATGCCATATAACGACACCATCGAGGCCCGAAAAAGTTTTGAAGTACCGGATGCGGCGGTTTCCGCCACTCTGAAAATTACCGCAGATACCCGCTATCGTGTGTACATTAATGACAGTTGGGTCAACGATGGCCCTTCGCGCAGTTGGCCTCAACAATATCAGTATGACCGTATAGACGTTTCCCCACATATCCATGCCGGGACGAACACCATTCGGATTATCGCGAAGTACTTTGGGATAGGCACCTTTCATCAAATACCCCAGGAAGCCGGACTTCTGGCCCAGCTGGAAATAAGCACCTCAAAGGGCGGACAGATTGTGCTTGGCACCGATGAGACCTGGGAGGTGCGTGATGCCGCAGCCTGGTTGCGTTTCGCGCCTAAACAGTCCGTTCAAATGGGCCCCTTCGAGATATATGATGCCCGTATCGCGCCGGGCTCTTTTGATAAAGCCGTAGTGCGTTACCCGGTGGCATCCGCGCCATGGTCCAATCTTGAAGAGCGCGATTGCCCGTTGCTGACAAAAATACCGCGTTCATTCAACGAAGCGACCGCAGCCCATGTGGTTCGACGTCCCGCCGGTCAAACCTTCATCTTCCCCACAGCGGACTGGTGTTACGAGGATGTTGTTTTCTCCAATCATCACACCGTGACGACAGGCGCCTTTGCCGTTATTCTGGATATGGGGGAGGAGGAAGGTTCGATCACGGTGGATGCGGACGGTCAGACCGTTTTTATCGACGGGAAGCGCGCGGAAGGCAATCAATTCCAATTGATCAAAGGCAAACATTTGCTCTATGTGGTGCTCACGGAATATTGGGGGCATTGGCGCAACGATACGGAGATCCGCCTGGTCGCCGACAAGGCCCTGACGCTGGCGAATCCCAAAGACGGTTCGTCAAAGGCCCCCTGGTGCTATATACCCTTCGCAAAGGAGATCGGGTATCGTTTTGCCGATTACGAATGGGCGCTGATGTCCCATGACGAGCAGGAACGTGTGGAGAGACATATCCGCCAAACGCTCCGTGACGAAATGTCCAAACCGCCCGAGGTGGCTACATTCGCCGATGAACTTGGCGGCAGGGCACAAATCGTTCAACCCGAAGAAACAACGCCCGCACCGCATTATCTGTTCAAGAATCGTGAACCACTGTCCGGGGTCACCGCGCCCGTTGATGGGTGTGAAAGCATTATTTCCGGCGAAAGCCCGGTGACCGTGTCGCCGTCCCCATCAGGCGATGTTGAAATCGTTTACGACCTGGGCGAACAAAGCGTCGGCTATTATGATTTTGAACTGGAAGCAGAAGAAGGCTTGGTTCTGGATATTTTCGGCGTGGAATACATCGCTCCTGATGGCTCCGTACAGCATACGGAAAGATATCGCAACGGAATGCGTTACATCTGCGTCGAAGGCAACAATCGCTTTACCAGCCTGATGCGCAGATCACAACGCTATGTGTTCATGACGTTCCGCAATCAGACGCGGCCGGCGTATCTGAAAAAATTCACCTTGATAGAATCCACCTATCCCGTTAATGAATCGGGGGCCTTCACTTGCAGTGATGAACGGCTTACCCGCATATGGGATATTTCAGCCCACACGCTCAAATTATGTATGGAAGACGTATTTACGGACTGCCCCTTGTATGAGCAAACCTTGTGGGTGGGTGATTCGAGGAACGAGGCGCTTTTCAATTACACCGCTTTCGGCCACGCGGATATCGCCAAGAGATGCATAAAACTGGCAGCCTTGTCCCTGGACCGCCATCCGCTGGTGCAATGCCAGGTCCCCTCCACATGGGAAACCATCATCCCCGTCTGGGGTTTCCTATGGAATATCATGATTTGGGATTACTATGAATTCAGCGCTGATCGGGAGTTCCTGCAATGGGTCTTCCCCTATGCCATGAAGAACCTGCGGAATGCGGCTAATTTCTCCGACGGGCGAGGGTTGTTCAGCGCGCCTTTCTGGAATATGTTCGACTGGTCGGGGATTGACGACAATCATGCGACGGTTACCCACAATAACATGTTTGCCGTTGGGGCCATCGATGCAGCCATAAAAATCGCCGAAGTACTGGAGAAGAAAGAGGACGGGGAATGGCTGGTAGCATACCGTGACCGTCTGGTGGCGGCATTGAATACGCTTTGGCAAGATGATGCCTGCATGTACCCGGATAGTGTTCACAAAAATGATGTGGTCAGTGAAAAAGTTTCCCTGCACAATGCCTTTCTCTCCCTCTTGTTTGATATCGCCCCGGAAAATAAAAGAGACGCGCTCGCGGCCTATATGGTTAAGCAGCCGGAAGGAATGACGCCCATCGGTTCGCCTTTCGCCATACTGTATTTGTTCGCAGCCATGGAAAAAATGGAAATGCACGAGGCGGTCGTAACACGGATATTGGATGCCTATGAGCCCATGCTCGCTCTGGGAGCTACTTCCGTCTGGGAAACGTTTGCGGGAGCTGAAAACTATAACGGTAAATTCCCGACCCGAAGCCATACACACGCCTGGTCTTCAGCGCCGCTTTATTTCCTGAATCGTATAGTTCTTGGTATCATCCCCACAGCCTCAGGAGGCCTCCAATACGATATAAGCCCGCATTTATGCGGACTGTCTTGGGCGAAAGGGTCTTCTGCAGGAAAGGTCGGTCCGGTCAGCGTGGCATGGTCCGTAGATGGGAACGTGCTAACAGTGAACGCAAAAACTTCGGAAGGTGTTGCCTTAAGATTTATAAGAAATGATAGCCTTTCAGGTATGAAAATACTTTATAATGGTGCTGAAGTGCCATAAACAACAGAGACTTTTGCTTGCCTGAAGGCCGGCAGACGGAGAGGGAGGGGGCATGCATGAAATCGACAATATTTCCCTTTCTGTCGCTAAAAAAAGGCTTTGACGCGTTATCATACAGAAAGAATGACGAGAGACATATGAAAAAACGGCTGTATCAATATTTTCTATCGGCGCGTTTTGTAGAATGCGCTATAGGCGTTTATTTTATTGTGGGCGCCATTCCAAAGTTCATGGATGTAGACAAATTTGCCGTTCTCATGGCCGCCTACAAGGTTATTGATTCGCCTGAATTGATGCAAGCGGCCGTATTATTCACTATTTTTCTTGAAGTTTCTCTGGGAATGCTTTTTCTTTTCGGGGTGCGTCTTAAAGGGCTTACCACGATAGGATTGCAGGTGTTAACGATCGTTTTCACAATATTGATCGCTTATGCCTGGCGGGTGAACGGATTGGAGGATTGCGGCTGTTTTCCCGTTATAAAAATGTCGCCCCCCGTTTCCATCGTAAAAAATATATTGATTTTAGCCGGTAGTGTTTACATTTTATGGAAACTTGTGCTTTTCCCCGGATCGAAGTTTAAAACTGCGGAGGCGAATCCGGAGGGTAACCCTATCCAGAAAATCAGCCGTCCTTGGAACCCGGTACGCCTGTTGGCAGCTTTTGTGTTTTCCATCGTGGTATCTCTGGCATGCGCAGGGTATGCCTGGAGTACCTTCGACACTGCCGCACTGGGAAACGAGGAGTCAGATGGAGAAGGCTTGTTCGCACAATTTGAACTTTTCATGAACGAAGGCTATTTTAATCTGGCCGATGGAACCTATCTGGTTCCTGTTCTTAGCAGTTCATGTCCGGAATGCAAAGAAAAAGTGCCCGATCTGAATGACTTATTTATGAACCCGGAAATGCCTCCCATGGTCGCATTATGCTATGAAGAGAACCCGGGTGAGTTGGATGAGTTTAGAAGTGAGGTAAACCCAGTATTCCCTTTATATTCCATCGGGGCAAGACCAGTACTTTATTTTCGACTTATAGAAAAAGAATCATTCAGATTGGTTTTGGTGCAAGACGGGAAAGCGCGGGCCTCTTGGGACGGCTATGTGCCTGACGTTGAACTGATTTTGGACTACTTAGTGGCTCCCTATTAAAAAATGCTTATTTTAGCCGCTGGTTTTGAAAAAATCCTGATTTTCTGGTATCATTCAGTCGTATGCGGAAGCGTTCAGGTTCCATTATTTTGCCTGTAGAGAAGTACTCTGTGTCTTATCATATGGTGTGTTTTGAAAACAGTATGTTCCCATAGTATTTATCTTTGAACGCCTGCTCCCCCTATCTACAAGAAAGGTTTTAAAGGCATGTCTGCCATTATTAAAACACAACGTTTAAACAAGATCTATGAAGGGGCACTTCGCGGTCAGGATGTTCATGCCTTAAAGGATTTGAATCTGGAGATTCCCGAGGGGCAAATTTTCGGATATCTTGGACCGAATGGTTCCGGAAAAACGACAACGGTAAAGATGCTTTTGGGACTGATTTTTCCCACTTCCGGCAGCATCGAAATTATGGGAAGCAAATCCATAAGCTCCAGCACGATAAAGCGTAATATCGGTTATCTTCCCGAGGGCGCGTATTATCCGGATTTCCTTCAGGGTGAAGAAATATTGGCCTACTATGGGCGGCTTTATGGACTGAAGGGCAAAGATCTCAAGCGCCGTATTGATGAAACCCTCGAAATGGTGGGCATGCAGCGCGCCCGCAAACGTCTATTGCGCGGGTATTCCAAAGGGATGCGCCAGCGCATTGGACTTGCCCAGGCCTTAATCAGCGATCCAAGCATCTTGATTCTGGACGAGCCGACAACGGGACTGGACCCGATTGCGCGCAAGGAGATACGCGACATTTTGCTCCGGTTGCGCACCGAGGGAAAAACATTGCTGATATCCAGCCATGAACTGCTGGAAGTGGAAATGATCTGTGACCGTGTCGGCATATTGTTTGACGGGGTAATGCAGACAGTGGGCGCTATCGATGAATTGTTGATACAGCGCGATATGCTCATTGAAGTGGACGGTGTCACGGAGAACATTGTCAGTGAAGTTGCAACCTACGGGGTGAAACTTGAGGACCGTATCGGAACGCGTTCAAAGTTCCGTATGGAAGCATCGTCGTCTATGTATGATGTGTTTGAACTATGCAAATCCAAATCCCTACGAATCCTGAGTGTAACGCCGCGACGGGAGAGTCTGGAAGAGCTTTTTGTGCGTGTAATTGGCGCTGCTGAAGCAGCCCGGAGATAATCAAGTATGAACGGAATAGTTTCTTTCTTTTCGGGTCCGGCCTATATTGCGCTTTATACCTACCGGGAAGGCATACGCAAAAAGGTGCTTATCGGCTTTCTGGTCCTGAGCCTTCTGGTCATTTTCGGGTCCAGTTTCATTTCCTCCTTTTTGGACCCCTCCTCGGAAACGGACATAGATTTGAAACTCATCAAGGACATTTGCGTAACCGCTATCTCCATATTCGGCGTTCTGATCACCATCTATATCAGCGCCTCTGTCGTGCCCGGGGAGGTGGAAAGCAAGGTTATTTATACCATCCTTTCCAAACCGGTCAGGCGAATACAGTATCTGCTGGGAAAGTTCCTTGGGGCGCAGATGATCATTATTGTAAACCTCCTGTTAATGGGGGTTTTATTCTTCATGGCGCTTTATCTGCGTCAGGGTGTCATGCCCACCTTGCTGTTATGGAGTCTGTTGTTGACCTATTTTGAGTTTTTGATCGTTTCCGCTTTCACCTTCGCGTTTTCCTGTGCCGCGACATCTCCCCTGGTGCCGACTATTGGCGGCCTCTTCATCTATATCACCGGCAACCTTACGGAGTATCTCAAAGACGTGGAACACCGGGCGGGGCAGACAGGACAGGCGCTGGATAAAATTATCGGGGATATTGCGTCCGCGCTTCACGCGATTCTGCCAAACTTGCAGAATTTCAGCATTAAAATGCAGATCATCAACGGACAGCCTAACGATCCCCCGACGGACGTGCTAATCCCGAACCTGATCCTTTACGGCTTGGTATATTGCCTGGCGGGCTTTGCTTGCGCCTACCTCGTTTTCTGGCGTAAGGAGGTGTGATGTTGGCCACCTTTAAACATCTCCACAGCCTTTTTGTCATGGCGCTTATTGTGGCGGCGTTGGCCGCGGGAGCGTTTATGAACGCCCGGCTTCGCCACCTGCGCGAATCAGAGGCGTTTTACCGGTGGATACTCGCCGCGGCTGTGAACGAGCGACTGTTTCAGGAAGACAGCGCGAGAGACCAGGACCTGGATTTGTATAACCGTTGTGCCGCAGTGATGGAAACCATGCCCGGCTTTTCCGGTCTTCCCGCACCGGACGATGCAAACACCGGCGAATTGACCGCGCTCGGCACCATTGCCGGCAACTATGAGCAGGACGAAACTATCTGGAACTTCGCTCGAAGTGCCGAAATGGAAGAACTCAGACAGGAGTTTTTGGCCTTGGCGCGTGAGCGGAAGTTGCGGTTCGCGCAGGACATCCAATACGCCGACGCCCAGGCGGGTGGCGTAAACGTATTCAACCTTTTCTTCGGATTTCGCAAAGTCGCGGCGAATTTTGTCTGGTTGGAGGTTGACCGATACTGGCACCAGGGCAACACATATCGTATGATTACGCTGATGCGCACCTGCGTCGCCCTCGACCCGCAATTTATTGATGCCTATCTTATCGGGGCGTGGCACCTCGCCTACAACGCCACAGCGCGCATGCCCGACACGCCCTGGCCGCAGCGGGAATGGCACCCAAGGTATGAGAAATGCCTTGGAGAAAAAGAACGCTTCTACTATACGGCCGTTGATTTCCTGAAGGACGGCATACGTAAAAATACCCGCAATTCCAAGTTATATTTTGACCTGGGATTTTCCCTGTACAAGCAAAAACTTGAAGACTATCCCAATGCCGTAAAATACCTGACCGAGGCGGTCGCCCTTCCCCATGAGCAGTATGTGCCAAGGCAATTGTTCCTGTGCCTGGAATTGAATGAGCAATACGAGGAGGCCCTGGCCGGTTGGAAAGACTACGCCGCGCGCTTTCTCGACAACCCGGTTGTACAGGAAGTGGCGCCCAGGTTTATTGCCAGGAACGAAGGTTTCCTGCTGGAGAACCGGGCTGCGGAACTTCGCAAGAAGGCCCGGGAAACCGCGGACAGTGCGGAGGCTGAACGGCTTAACAACGAGGCGGATGTTCTTTGGGAACAAGCCAGGGCGGTATGGGAAAGCATAAACGACCCCTTTGGGGAGGGTCGGAAAATGCGCATGGAGGCGCTGGATATGCGGCAGGAAGGCCGCTATCTTGAAGCCATTGCGTTCCTGGACAAGGCACGCTGGGAAGCATCGGACCTGTTTAATGACTTTTCGGACCTGATTATCGAGATTAAGCAGGAAGCGGAGATACCGCTGACCATTTCCGAAAAGAAAGCGGTGATCCGGGAAAGTGAAGTGGGCCTGTGCGCGGGCATGCCGGAAGCGGAAAAAGAGAAACGCCTACGTGCGGCGGAAGCGCTCGATTCAGGGCTTTGACCGGATTCACTTGGTTCCACCGAGGCGTGTCTGTCGGCGGGTGGCGCAGGCGGCAAGGATATCGCCATCCAGGGTCCAGGCGCCTCGGCGGGTTGGCCGTTTTAACGCCATCCTCAAGGCGCCCATGAAAGTGGCGCGCATCACAAGCCGGGCCCCCATACTTGCCAGGTGCTCTGTCCACAGCTGACAATCGATCATGTCCATATTCCATCGTTCACATTGTCGTGCCAATACCGCGAGACAGACTTTGGAAGCGTTGCTTTCCCGGGAAAACATGGATTCACCGAAAAAGACTCCGCCAAGACTTACACCATAAAGTCCGCCCACAAGCGCGCCACAATTAAACAGTTCAATGGAATGGGCATAGCCTTTCCGATGCAGTTCGCCGTATGCCTGTTGCATTTCCGGCAGTATCCAGGTGCCACCTTCATCTTTGCGGGGCGCCGACGCGCAACATTGGATGACGCAATCGAAACAGGTATCCGCCTTGACTTCCCAGTGATTCTGTCGGAGGATACGCGCGAGTCGGCGCGAGATATGGATTTCCGGGGGCAGGATGATCATGCGTTCCTCCGGCGCCCACCACAAAATGGGATCACCTTCGGAATACCACGGGAATATTCCCTGTCGATATGCCAGGAGCAGGCGCTCGACGGACAAGTCGCCGCCGTAGGCAAGCAGTCCGTTTTCTGCATGACGCACAGGAGGAAATCGTTTCTCCAACCCAATTCTATAGACAGGCATTGTATACTTTCCGCTTTGCCAAAGCGTCTTGTTCCATGATCACAACGTTATTTTACCAGCAGTAACCCAATTTCATCGTTCAGATAAAAGCCTTGCGCCGTAGGGCGGATCCGGCCCTCATGTGATTCCAGCAGCCCCCGTTCCATCAGGATACGCAGCGGGGCGCCAAAGTTCTTGTCCATGGATTCACAGAATCGCTTCTCATAGTATCCCGGGGAAATGCCTTCGCGAAGTCGGAAATGTTGTATCAGGGTTTCAACTTCCTCGTCAAACAGGTCAATCTGCGTAACTTCCGCTTTGCGCCCCGGATACTCCACATAGTCCTTCAAGTCGGGCGGGTTGGCCATTCTAATACGATCAACAAAAGAATACGCGCCCGGTCCGAATCCCGCATAGCACTCATTTTTCCAGTAGATCAGGTTATGTCGGCACTGGAACCCAGCCAGGGCGAAGTTCGATATTTCATAGTGTTCATATCGGGCCAGCATCGACTCCGCGTCTTGATAGAGTTGCAGAACCGTATCATCCTCCATCCTGGCGCGTGTGGCGTTGTACATCGGAGTGCCCGGAATATAGCTTAATGCGTAGCTTGAAACGTGGGGAGGCGACAGGCTGTCCGTAATGTTTAAGGTTTCCTGCCAGGCATGTTTCGTGGAAGCGCCGTATATCAAGTCGATTCCCCAGTTATTGAAGTGTCCCGCCACCAGGTCTATCGCGTGCAGAGCACCCTTCGCATCATGACGGCGCTCCATTTTGGAAAGTGTTGCGTCATCAAAACTTTGCACGCCAATACTTACACGGTTGACACCGATCCGTTCCCAGTGTTGCACTGAGGCGGCAGTGACATCGTCCGGATTGACCTCCATGCTTATTTCGGGAGAGGAAAATTCAAAGATTTTGAAAAGGCAGGAAAAAAGTGATTCCAGCTGACGCTCGGTGAGTATGGAGGGGGTTCCCCCGCCCAGGAAGAGCGTTTTGGCGCGAGTGGGCCCTTCAAACGACGCGATCTCGACACAGAGGGCTTTCAGGAATGCTTCGCAGAGCGCTTCCTCAAAGGGATAACGCACAAAATCACAGTAGGCGCAGAGCTTTCGGCAAAAGGGTATGTGGATATAAATGCCTAGAAGCGGTTCCGTCATGAAAGAAAATGCCCCGGGCTGTTTATCGTTTTCCACAGCGACGTGAAGGCCACCAGCATAGCAGGGCCCGTCCCTGGATATTGGGGGCGGGCACCCAGCCACACGTGCGGCTGTCAAGGGCAAGTTCCACACCGCCCGCGGCATCGCTCAGGATAAAGTAACTCTCCTCCGGCACCACGCTGTAGTCCTTGGTCTTACTGCGCCCGTAAGGGGCATTGGGTGGGGCGGGGGTATAAGTATCCGGGGCGGGTGGCGGCAACGGTGCGGGAATGTTGTTTATCGTCAGCGCGCCATCGGTAAAAGAAATCTGCTCGCCGGGAAGACCGGCGATCCGTCCGACAAGAAGCAAGGTGTTCTTTTTTTCCGCTGTCTGCGTGGAATAAAGCACTAAATCGCCACGGGCGGGCTTGCGCCAGCGGATCAGCGAGGAGCGCAACAAGGGCACGTGGAGGCCGTATCGGATAAATGAAACTACAAGATGCTCAACGTCCTTTTTGTCTGGTGACAGTTGCACGGCGCATAAACGGAGGAAAAAAAGGCGGAGCACAACGCATAGCAGGGAGAAAACGACAAGCGCTTTCCACCAGATTGTAGTGGTGAACCCGGTGAAATCACGCCAACGCGGCGGGGGCCACCATATGCAGGAAACGCGTCCCACGATATTTTCATTCGGTAGCCAGCCAAAATATCGGCCATCCCGGCTGTGGGCGCTGTTGTCTCCCATGACCAAATAATGACCTTCCGGAATTCTGGAAAAGGAATCCGGTTCCTGCACCCCGTAGGGGGCGTTCAATGGCGAGGTATAGTACATGTCTTCGGGCATGGATTGAGGCAGTTCCAGAGGATTGCCGTCTACAAGGAGATTACCCTCTTTAATCTGGAAATGTTCCCCGGGCATTCCGACAATTCGTTTGACCAGCGTCTTATGTACCGCATCCTCTTCGACACTCTTGAAAACGACCAGATCCCATCGTTGCGGCATGCTTCCCTGCCATAGGCGCTTGTTCATGAATGGAAACCGCAATCCATAAACCCATTTGTTTACAAACACCCGGTCTCCTTTTCCAAACCCTGGATCACCATGTAGGGTCGGTTCCATGGATCCGGACGGAATTCGGTAAGGCTCCACAACGGCCCAGCGGATGACGAGTGCGATGGAAAGGGCGATAAACGCGCTGCGAAACCACTCCAGCAGGTGCGCTTTGTCCATGCCGCTGGTAAACCAGAGCAGCCCCCCCAGCACCATCAGCGCGATGGCGCCGTAAGTGTGCCAGGTAAAAACACCGGGGTTCGCACGGCCGCTTAAATAAAAAGCGGCAAACCCGATAAGCAGCAACATGCCGCCCGGATAAGCCGCGGCGCGGGGGATCACACTTTTTTCTTCAAGCTGCGCGGGTTCTTGTATGACGTTCTTTTTCTTGCCCATGATGCCTGTCTTGTTCGTGATGATTGGAAAAGGATGCCGCCTCTAATGGAAGCATGGGATGGAACGCATAGTAGCACGAAATGTGGTGGTGATGCTAGATGATGAATGCAATAATTGTCTGTGGCCAGAAAAAAAATAAACGCGCGCAGCGAAGCGC
Source organism: Candidatus Hydrogenedentota bacterium (assembly GCA_012730105.1). GTDB lineage: Bacteria > Hydrogenedentota > Hydrogenedentia > Hydrogenedentales > CAITNO01 > JAAYBJ01. The sequence goes on along the minus strand of JAAYBJ010000211.1, from coordinate 8,508 downwards.
GCGTAATACTTACCGGCTTGTCTCACGCTTCAGTACTGGTTTCGAGAAGATTCCTTTTCCATAAGTTCCTGATATTCGAGGCAGTACCTGGCGGAGGGGAACGCCTCCAGGCGTTTGGTGGGTATCGACTTGCCACTGCCCTCACATACGCCATAGGTACCCTTGTCAATACGGACCAGAGCGTCCATAACATCGCGCAGACGTTCCGATTCGCTGCTCGCGATATTCAATGCAGTCTCAAGATTGAAATTGTCGGTGCCTGTTTCCGCAAAACTGGACAGGTCGGCGCCATTGTCATGGCCGGATTCGGTGCGCGAGGCTTCCTCAATATTGCGTATGCTTGTCATAAGACGGTCACGCTCTTCTATCAACATTTTTTGGAAACGTTTTACATCAGCCTTGGATACCATGAAAAATACTGCTCCTCCTGACATTAGTCGTATGTACGAAAAAAACAACTTAATCGCGCCTGTTATACCAAGGCGTATCCATTTTAAGGCCTTCGATCCGCCGGCATCAGGATACAATGAATAAAATCCCAAAAGGCGACAAATGGTACCAGAAAAACATGGTGAAATCAAACTTGAAACTGGGCTTGAAACAGGCGTGGGAGGGAGACCGGCTGGAGACGCCCCGCGAAATTAGGGAACTTACGGGCGGTATTAACCACGCAGAAAACCGAAGAGGCGGGAAAATAGGCTTCGATTGCCTAAGTTGCATAGTTTGGCGCCCTGCTGGTAATTTGTGGACGGAGGGGGGGCGCTTATACGAATTGCAATCAGGGTGATATTGTCGGGACCGCCTGCATCCAGCGCGCATTGAACCATTTTGTGCCCGGCTTCTTCGAGGTTGTCCCCACGAAGGCACTCCATGAGCAGATCATCGCTCACCATGTTGGAAAGACCGTCGGAACAGAGGATAATCTTGTCGTCCATCTGCAAATTCAACGCGAACAAATCGACTTCAATGTCTTCTCTTATGCCGACTGCGCGCGTAATCAGGTTTTTCAGCGAATGATTATGCGCGTCTTCCTTATTGATCAGCCCGTTTCTGACCTGTTCCGCAACCAGCGAGTGGTCGTTCGTAATCTGCTGTAATTCCTTGTCCTTGCGCAAAAGGTATATCCGGCTGTCACCCACCTGGGCTATATAGCACCAATTACCCACGATGGCCAAAGCGCTGAAGGTTGTTCCCATCCCCGAATACTCAGGTTTGGCTTCGGACTCGCTGAAAATGAAGTTGTTCGCCGATTCTACCGCCTTTCGAAGCGCGGCTGGGACCAGGGCATGCACGTTTTTATCGTAGTAACTTTTGCAGGCGTATTCCAAGGCTTTGCAACTGGCATATTCTCCGGCGCTGGCGCCGCCCATCCCGTCGGCCACACCAAAAAAAACGCCTCGGGATTGTTGCAGGCCTTCATCCTCTGGGGCGTAAATCGTGCAGGAATCTTCGTTGTTATGACGTTTCCTGCCCACGTCCGAGATCATGAAGGAGTCCAGGTACGTCCCCTTCCACGCCGCCTGGAAATTATGGCCGTCAAGCGGTCCGTGCAAATCTTCTGCCATCTGCGGCTCCAAGAAAGTCTCCTTATTGCGCCTTCGCCCGCATTGGAATGCCGGCTGAGATGTCCCGAAGTATGCGTTTAACAATAAATACAGAATATGCGAAATGTACCGTCTAGATTATTATACCACGCAAGGCAAGGTGGGTTAACATCTATGAAAAAACACATCAAGAAATCCTGCCCCCGGGCTTGTACGATGCCCGGGGGCAGAAAGGCCAATGCACTTAATTGCTGGTACGACCTTTGGTGCCGACCGTGGAAACAATGCGCTTATTGGAGGCAACATTCGGCCTCAGTGCCCGGGAAGCCGCTCCGGCTTTCCACATTTCAGAGTTGTGGATGATGTCCAGTTCGGCCTGCAATTTTTCCTGGTAACCCTTTTGGCCGGTGCTACTGAGAACGCGCTTGCATTCTTCACCGTTCTTGACGCGCTTGTAGAGTTCTTTGAAGACCGGCAGGGTGGCCTTTTTAAATTTGGGCTTCCAGTCCAGGGCGCCCCGTTGCGCCGTGGCGGAGCAGTTCATGTACATCCAGTCCATGCCGTTTTCATCTACCAGGCGAATAAGGCTTTGCGTCAGTTCTTCAACGGTTTCGTTGAAGGCTTCACTCGGGCTGTGTCCGTTGGCACGCAACACGTCGTATTGCGCTTCCATGATGCCGGCCAGTGCGCCCATCAGTACGCCTCGTTCACCTGTGAGGTCGCTGAATACTTCTTGCTCGAAGGTGGTGGGGAACAGATACCCCGAACCGATGCCAATACCCACGGCGAGCGCGCGTTCTTCAGCGCGGCCCGTATAGTCTTGGCCCACAGCATAGCTGGAGTTGATGCCCGCGCCGTTCAGGAAATTTCGGCGGACGGAGGTGCCAGAACCTTTCGGGGCGACCATGATCACATCCACATCGGCCGGCGGGATAACCTTGGTAAGATTCTTGTAAGTGATGCTGAAGCCGTGGGAGAAGTAAAGGGCGTCGCCGGGCTTCAAATACTTTTTGATGGTGGGCCAGATCTTCTTCTGCGCGCCGTCGCTGACGAGCAGTTGGATGATGGTGCCCCGCTCACAGGCTTCCTCGATACTGAAGAGGGTCTTGCCGGGCTTCCAGCCGTCCTTGACGGCGCGATCCCAGTCCTTCTTGAATTCTTTGGCCTGGCCGACAATCACGTTAAAGCCGTTGTCGCGCATGTTCAGGCCCTGTGCCGGTCCCTGGACGCCATAGCCGATGACCGCGATGGTTTCGTTCTTGAGGACCTTTTTTGCCTTGGCCATGGGGAATTCTTTGCGTGTCACCACATCTTCCATGACACCGCCAAAATCAATTTTCATTTTATTCTCCTTCGTGATTTGGGGGAAGAGTTGCCGCATGAAGCATGCGGGCAGATACGGCCATATTTTAGGATGCGGGGGCTCCCTTTTGCAAATGCCCGCAAATTCTTCCCTATTTTGAACTACCCATGGGACGTATGCCTTCCGAAACCGTGCGCACCTTGTACACCCCTTTTCTTGCCGTCACATACAGGGTATGGCCGTCTTCATCGCCAAAGGCGCAGTTGGAAGGGACTTCCGGGAAAGCGACGGTTTCGAGCAGTTTTCCCGATGCATCATAGACGCGGACCCCGTCGGAAGCAGTGCACCAGATACGCCCGTCCCGGTCAATTTTCATGCCGTCCGGTCCGGGAAGTTCACAGAAAATACGGGAGTTTGATACTGTTCCGTCCGGAACAACATCAAAGGCGCGCACATGCTTGTTTTGTGTATCCGCAATGTACAGAGTCTTCTCGTCCGGAGAGAGCGCCAGGCCGTTGGGCGTGACAAAATCATCCACCAACAGGATGAGTTTGCCTGCAACGTCAATCTTATATACGCCGCAGAATCCCAATTCCGCTTCGGGGTCTTTCAGGCCGCCGGATAGCCCGTAGGGTGGATCGGTGAAATACAGGACGCCGTCGGAGCGCACGATCGCGTCATTGGGACTGTTCAGGCGTTTGCCTTGATAACGCTCCGCGAGGACGGTGACAGCCCCGTCCTGCTCCGTCCGGGTGACGCGGCGGTTTTTGTGTTCGCAGGCGATCAACCGGCCTTCGCGGTCCAGGGTCAAACCGTTGGACTGGCCGCTGGGCATCCTGAACAGGGTGCCGTTTGCCCGAAAAATGGTGTCAGCGGGTATGTCACTGAAGAGCAACGGACCGCCCGGAAGATAGAGCGGCCCCTCCGTGAACTGGTGTCCGCCGCGTACGGTTTCAACAGGGCCAGAAACAAGGGAATTCTCCGCGCCGAAGGCGGAAAGAGCTAAAGCGAGAATAATTGGCATATCGGTAAGTTCCTCCTTCTTTTTTTTGAAACAAAACCGGTCACAAGGCAACCGGTCCTTCCGCTTCACAACCGTCTTCATGGTATCATGCGAGCGGGGGAGATGACGAGTTTAAGCAAGGAATACTACCGATGAAGAGTGGTTCTGGAATAAAGCCCTGGAAAGTGTCGCTTCACGGCGGCCATAGCATGCCCTTTTGCGACCACGCCCATAGCACGCTGGACGAGATTCTGGATGCCGCGATCGCCTGCGGCTACCACACCTACGGCGTTACGGAACACGCGCCCAGGGTCGAGCCGAAGTATTTATACGAGGAGGAACTGGCACTGGGATGGACGGTGCGGACCCTGGATGACCTGTTTCAGGTCTACGCGAAAGAACTGGACGCGGCGCGTGAAAGGTATGCGGACCGCCTGCAGGTGTTGAAAGGCTTTGAGGCTGAAGTGTGTCCGCCCGACAGGTACGCCGAAATTATGTCCGCCTACAAACGTAACCTGAACTTCGATTACGTAGTCGGATCAGTGCATTATGTGGACGACATCATCATCGATTACAAAACGGAACTTTTTCAACAGGCGCTCGAAGGATGCGGCGGTTACGAGAAGCTCGCGGTGAAATACTATGAAACCCTGGCGGATATGGTGGTTCAATTGCGCCCGGAAGTAATCGGACATTTCGACCTTATTCGAAAGGGCTTTCCGGCTTCTCAGGATCCTCACGCGCCACGCATACTCGCCGCTGCCTGTGCCGCGCTGGAAGTTGTTCGCGAACATGACGGCATACTGGACGTGAATACCGCAGGATACCGGAAAGGCCTCGGTGGGCCGTACCCTTCCAGGGAACTTATCCGCCTGGCGAAGGATATGGGTATTCCCTTTTGTTTCGGCGATGACAGCCACGCCGCAGCCGATGTGGGCAGCGGCGTGGAGGAAGCGCGTCTATGCCTGCTTGAATCGGGCGTTTCCACGATCACCTGCCTGGCCCCTGGCGAGGCAGGCATGAACCGAATAGAGCTATCATTGCTTGATTGAGACTACATCCGAATACAGGAGAAGGATCATGACCACGATACAGACAATAGCAAAATATCTGAGACGGGCGCCGTTGGCTTTGTGTATTCTCATTGTGCCGTTCATACCCCAATGCGCCTATGCGGGTGACGCCCTTGTCCAAAACGGCGCCAGTGCCTACCGGATCGCCCTGCAGGAAGGCGCCAGTCCGTCGGAACACTATGCCGCGGAAGAATTGCAGCGCTTTTTTGAGTTGTGCACGGGAATCCGGCTGCCCATTATTACCATCAGCGCAGTGGAAACCAATCCTGTGCTCTTGTTGGGCTGTGGTCCGATAGCACAAGCCCTGGGCGTCGCACCGACGAAGGAGACGTTGGGTGAGCAGGGCTATGTCATGAAAACGGCGGCGCCCCATCTGGTGATAGCGGGCACCCCGGAATGCGGTACCTTGTATGGGGTCTATGATTTTCTGGAAAAAGTACTCGGTCTTCGTTGGTACGCCCCCGGGGTGACAAAAACGCCGCACATCGCGACCCTTGAATTGCCGCAGTTGGACCAGACGTTTAAGCCCGCCTTCCAATGGCGCCACACCAGCTACGAATGGCCGGGCGGCGATGAAGCCTTCAGGACGCGGGTGCACGAAAATAATGGAGAGGGGGGGGCGGACCACCCCTTTGGCATGCAGCACGTCCACGACGGCCGGTGTCATAGTTATTTCCGGTTCATTTCGCCGGATGCGTATTTCGATGAACACCCGGAGTATTTCTCGGAAATCGGCGGCGTGCGACGGCGCCATGAAACCCAGTTATGCCTGACCAATCCGGAGGTCCTGGAAATTGTCACGGAGAAGATGCTCCAGCGCATGAAAGACATGCCCAACGCGCGGCAGCATAATTTCTCGCAGATGGATTACTACAATTACTGCGAATGTCCCGCCTGCACGGAAATTAACAAGCGTTACGGTACCCTGGGCGGCACCCAGTACTGGTTCCTCAACCAGCTGGCGGAACGCACAGCGAAGATATACCCCGATAAACTGATCGGCACCCTGGCGTACATGTATACCGAAGAACCGCCGAAAGACCTTATCTTGCACCCCAACGTGGCCGTTTGGCTGTGCCACATGTTCCCCTCGTGCGACAGCCACCCGATCGCCACATGCCCTTTGAACGCCGATTACAAACGCCGCGCGGAGGCCTGGTCAAAGATCACCTCTCATCTGTATATCTGGCACTACATTGTGAATTTCGCGCATTATTATGTGCCGTTCCCGAATTTCAGGGCCCTCAGCCGGGATATGAAGTTTTACCGGGATATCGGGGTGGAAGGCATTTATTTGCAAGGCATGGGAGGGGGCGGCGGCGGCGGTGAATTCAGCCTGCTGCGGCCCTGGTATGTCATGCAACTGGCCTGGAATCCGGATGCCGACGGTGAAGCCCTGCTGAAAGAATTCGTGCATGAATATTACGGCGCCGCGGGGCCACCCATCCATGAGTACTTGACCTTGCTCCTGGATAAGGTGGAGAACGAAAATATCCACATGCACCTCTATACCAATCCGGCACAGGGGTACTTGGGGGATGAGGTGATGGCCAAAGCCGCCGAATTGTTCGACACGGCGGAAAAATTGGTGGAAAGCGACGAAGAACTTCTGGAACGGGTGCGTGTGGCGCGAATGCCGCTCGTTTACGCCAATAGTTTCCCGAGAAATGGCTATAAAATCGAAAACGAAAATCTTCTCTTTAATCCGCCGATTGAAAGTATGGACGTGATCGGCGAGTTTATTGACAGGATGGCGCGCCACGGCTTTACCACCATCCGGGAGATACAGGGTGATCCGCAGCAACTGGCCATGCTTGGACTGGTATTCAGTCTGCCCATGGAAGCGCCGAGAATATTTAATGCCTTTCTGGAGGCCGATATCGTGCCGTTCCTTGGCGGACGCGTGCTGCGTATTATCGACAAACAATCCGGAACCTGCGTTACCGGTCAAAACATCACCCGAAACCTGTTCTTCCCCTTCTGCGGCGGCGAAGAAACGCGTCTCGGTGGTGTATTTATGCTGGAAGGGATGTTCTACCAATACGGTATCTCCGAGAGGTCAAGCGATGCCATCACCTTGATGGTGGACACGGGTTCCTGGCTGATCACGCGGAGTATAACCCTGGACAAAAACGCCCCCATTATTCGTTTCAATGTGGAAGTCCAGAATCTGACCGACACGCCCAGGGAGGCCATCGTTAGAAGCCACACCAATTATGATCTGGGGGATTTGAAAACGTTCCAAGCGCGGTTTAAAAACAGAAAGGGTGAAGAGGCTACCCGAAAAGCCGACACCATTGTGGCGGGATTGCGCGAAGGCGAACATTATTACGATAAGAACGCCCCCTTGGGCGAATGGCGCTTGTCCGGGAATAAAGGCTTTGAAATTATCCAGCGTTTCCCAGATGAGTCCCTGGACTTCGCCTGGCTCTACGCCTATCCCGAATATCTGAATGACCTTGAAGCCGAAATCTGGGCCAAGCCGGTGGTGCTGCAGCCAAAAGAAACAACCCAATTCACCTATGAAATGGAAATCATTTCCGCAAAAGGGGAATGAAAGATTTCGGTTGAGAATTCCTGGCGCGGCATAACCGCAACCAAAATATTTTTTGTGACTTCTGTGCTTTTTGCGGCTGTGCTTTTTGCGGCAAACAATGGCTTTGTATAATTGCCACATAAGGCACAAAAAACACAAAAACTTTATTGGCCTGATTTATACAAAAGAATACCAGGAATTGACAGTAATGCAAAGCCAAGACATGGCAATACCACCGCCTTGAGTCCCGTAGGGACGATTGATGGTAGCCCGCCAGTTCACTGGCGGGTCATCCGCATCATCCCCCTATAGAGTCCCGTAGGGACGATTGAATGCCTCCCTTTTTCAACCGTCCCTACAGGACTGGCATAAGGCTTGACCCAAGATTACCCGCCTCTAAAGAAGCGGGCTACCATCAACCATCCCTACGGGACTGACTTGAAATGCGCGGTAGGTTTCAATGTCATTGCGCTTGGTTGAGAATTCCCGGGAACGCCGTTCCCCAGAACGGCAGGAAAAGGGGCACGACCATCATGTCGAGATGATGCCTGTCCGATAGGAAGGCGTCGCGACGCATGGGGCCTTTACCGCTAATTTGCCGCTCTGGGGAGCGGCGATCCCAGGGGCGTTCGTTCCGGATGTAATCATGTTGTTTGCGCCTGAATTGCATAAGGCCAAAACATGCAATTCCACCGCCTTGAGTCCCGTAGGGACGATTGATGGTAGCCCGCCAGTTCACTGGCGGGTCATCCGCACCAACCCCCTGTGGAGTCCCGTAGGGACGATTGAATGCCTCCCTTTTTCAACCGTCCCTACAGGACTGGCATAAGGCTTGACCCAAGATTACCCGCCTCTAAAGAAGCGGGCTACCATCAACCGCCATACGGGACTGAATGGGAATGCGATGTTGTTTTCAATGTCCTTGTGCCTGGTTGAAAATTCCCTGGGAACGCCGTTCCCCAGAACGGCAACAAAAGGGGCACAGTTTTCTTGTTGAAATGATTCCTAAACCAAAGAAAAGCGCTGCGACACATGGGGCCTTTACCTCT
>JAAYBJ010000210.1 GCA_012730105.1 Candidatus Hydrogenedentota bacterium | reverse complement strand
TGAACTGGGCCGGAAAGACCGCCGGGTGTCCTCCTATTATATTCAGGGTCTTGGGTACTTGGGCCTGGGCGACAGGGACAAGGCGCGGGAATGTTTTACAAAGGCCATGGAAATCGATCCGATGAGCATTGATTCGAAACAGATGTTGGAATCGCTGCAGTGAAGACGTGCCTGATATTCCTATGCACGTGGCACGTGGGACTTTCCCGGATACTATATGTGGCGTCCATTACGCTATTTTTCCAGCTATTTGTTCCGGCAATGGCCGACACTAGGACCGAGGCGGAGTCCGTCCGCCCGCTGGTTGGTGCCATACGCTGGGACGCCTGGCACGGGAATGCCTCCAATGTGGGGTTGATGGTGGAGAAAACGCTCGCCCCGTCTCATTGGCATTACCGACTGCCGTTTTACGGCAGGGTTGTCGGGGAGAACGCGGTCGAAGTACGCGGCAACACCCAGGCGATCATGGACCAGGAGATTGACTATGCCCACACCGCAGGATTGGATTACTGGGCCTTTGTTGTCTATCCCGAGGAAAATGCCCTGAGCCAGGGGTTGAAACTCTATCTTACGAGCGAGAAGAAGTCGCTCGTGCGTTTCTGCCTGAACCTGCAGGGCGGCTGGGAGGCCGGTGGCGGCATGGATGCATGGCCGGCGAAGGTCGCCCGGTATATCAGGTACTTCAAGGAATCCACCTACCAGACCGTCTTGAACGGGCGGCCATTGGTCTTCTTGTATAGCGTGGACGGCCTGGTGGGGCCGGGCAAATTTGAGGATTGGGCTGCGGCACGAACGGCTTTTGATGCGCTTCGCGCGGCGGTGATCGCGGCTGGAATACCCACGCCTTATATCGTGGCCCAGGGTTGGTCGCCGGACACGCTCAAGGAACAGGCTGCAACGCTGGGCCTTGACGCCATAGGCGCCTATGCTTCCTCTGCCGGCGCAAAAGCAGGCTCTTATGCCGACCTTGTCCGGCATACGGAACACTGGTGGGACACCTTTAAATCGGTCGGTATGCCTGTTGTCCCGCTGGTTACGGCCGGCTGGGACATGCGTCCACGGGTGGAAACGCCGGTTCCCTGGGTCAAAGGCGGCGATATGGAACAGTATTATGAAGCGCCCAATCCGCAGGAACTGGCGACCCATCTTGAACATGCCGTCACCTGGTGCCGGGAATGCCCGGAAGCGGCGGAAGCCAGGGCTATACTAATTTATGCTTGGAATGAATTCGATGAGGGCGGCTGGTTGTGTCCCACGCTGGAAGAAGGTGCAGCGCGGTTGGACGCCATCAGCAGGGTCTTAAAAATCGAAAGTGTACCATGAGGTGTTTTAGTTTTCTAATCCTGAAAGAATGGCCACAAAAGGCACAGAAAGCACAAAAAATATATACCACGCAAGTTTTTCTATGCCTTTTGTGGCACTGTACGGAACTCTAAACATTTAAGGAGAAGACAATGAGAGATGAGAACGCCCTGCTTGACATGAGTGCCCAGATTCGGCAGAACGCGTTTGGCCTTCATACCTATCTGCGCAACGGGCACTTGGAAAAGGTGTATGAAAACGGATTGGCAAATCGTTTGCGAAAAGCGGGATATAAAGTGGAGCAGCAATATCCCTTGACTGTTCGAGACGAGGACGGCTCTATATTGGGTGAGTACTATGCGGACTTGTTTGTGAACAATTGCCTCGTCGTTGAGTTGAAGGCATGTAAAACAATAGCGGATGAACACATTGCCCAAGTGCTTGGCTATCTGCGTGCGTCCGGACAACGAGACGGGTTATTGATTAATTTCGGTTCGCCAAAAATTCAGATAAAAAAATTGATCCTGTGATCTCCGTACTACTACGCGTCAAATTCCAACATTATTTCGAAGAAGTTAAAACTGCGGTGACTTTAACTTGCTGTAACAATATGGATTGTTTGTCGACTCTATCAATTATTTTATGTGCTTTCTGTGCCTTCTGTGGCAGCAATGATTTAAGGGAATCAAACCATGCCTCGTATCATTCCAACTGTAATGACAGTCTTTCTCGTTCTGTTTGTTCCGTCCGTTACTTTTGCTGCTCTTTTAGCAGTTCCCGTTGAGGGTATGCGCGGCTTGGGCACCACCAAGGAGATCCATGACGGGGAGCAGGTGGTCTTCAAGGAGACTAGTTTCGTCTGGTCGCTCGAGGCGGTTCTGGCGACCGCCGAAGGGCCTGCGGAACGGCAGATCATGTATCGGGAGGCTAGGCCGACAAAAGACGGTCTGGAACTTTCAGGCGCGGAAACGGACGGGCTTTCGTTTCAAGAGTCTTTTCGCAATCTTGGGCCGGACTTAATTAAGCGTACGGTAACCGTAACCGCGAAGACGGACACGCGCTATTATCTCAACCTAGGATGGCGTCCCACCGTGGAGGGTGATTTTTATTCTTTCACGGGCAAGGAAGCACTACCGGTGAAGTACAGTCCCGGTTGTTCCGGTCCGGAATTCGGCGGCGGTAACCTGCAGACCTTTCCCTTCCTCGGGTGTCTCGCCGGCGACCGCCTTTACGGGGTCATCGGTGACACACCGGGCCAGTGGGGCAACCTGTCCTTCATGGAATTCGATCCGGAAATACGCGAACTTTCCCTGTGCAACGGCGACGGCAGTCCGCGCCGGGTTATCTCTATTCCCCGCGATGTGGATGCCACTTCGGTGTACCGTGCCCATTTTGACGGCTGGCAGCACATCGAAGCGGGGGAGACACAGACCTGGACCACTTGGATCTTCTCCTCGCCGGCCCGGTCCCTGTACGATGTGCAACTGGCGGCCCATCTCGCGCTTGCCAACGCCAAGGGGTTTAACCAGTCCGGCCTGGAGGCGATCTTGCGTAATACCTCGTACCTGTTGCTGCGCCGAAACCTGTTGCGTCCCGAGAGCGACTATATATTTATATCCGGTGTGGGTTACGGCTGGAAACAATGGGTCTCCGACGGGTTCTGGATGAGCCGGGGCTTGGACGACCCCGTCTTTGATGCCGCCTCCCAGGCGGCGGTCTTTTACGAGCGCCTTGACTACGAGGACAATGCCCAGTACTACCTGATCTGGGCAGCGCTGGTGAAACGGGCCGGCGGCGACCTGGACATGCGCACCGTGGACCGCGCCTACCGCTTCATGCGTGCCCACGAGGTGGACGGCTTGTTCGTTCCGCCCCGTCTCAAGCCGGACCTGGCCTGTTTCAAGACCTACCACGATCAGCTGCCTTACGATGATGATGACGCCCCTTCCTCTAATCAGGGATTCCACTGCGGCGCCTTATTCGCGGCCCGCGAACTGGGATATCCCGTCACCGATGAAGAGATTCAAAAGGCGAAGGATGGGTACGCGCGCATGTTCAATGCCGAAGGGGGCTATATGGCCACCAGCCTCAAACAACAGGAACACATCGGCCAGGACGCCCTGTACGGCGAGGTGCTGACCTATGCCGTATTCGGCGAAAAACTGTTGCCTGATGAGATGGTTAAAAAACACATTGAAACCACCATGCGCCTCCAAACGCCCTACGGCATGCGTGTCATCTCCAAGGCCAACGGTGACCTGCTGGATGGCCACAGCGGTGTGTACGTGTTCGGCGGGTCCTGGTTCCTGAATGACGGATGCGCCTACCTGGACGGCCTGATTCACGGTATGGACTCCGGGTGGATAGACGAAAAACTGCTGTGGCGCCTCGAAAAGGAACTCGCCGTCATGCCCGCCTTTCACGAATCCATCAGCACTGTGGACGGCCATCCCCACGGGCATCACCTGTACTCCTGGAACTCGGGCTTCTGGTGGTTGCGCCGAGAGGTCCGGGCACGCCTGGGCATGACCGGTGCGGACCCGCTGGCCACGGCGCTGGACGAAAAACTGGGCGTTGTGCGCCGGGATGGTCTGCTGTTCCTGGAGCCGGAAAAAGGCGTGCTGCGTCCTGCGGAATAAATCATAGCTATGAAACGCCATAAATGGAAACGGAAAATCCATGTGAACCACGTGCATCTTTGAATAGTGGGGGTGAAACGGTTTGCTTGATTTCTGGATGGAAATATTCTAGACTGATAGTATGATATAAGGTCGTACAAAGGAGGAAGCATGATTTCCATACAGGGGTTGCGTGTAGATTATGACACCGTTACGGCGGTGGCTGGTGTGGACCTCGAAGTTCATGAGGGTGAAATCGTCGGACTGGTAGGGCCCAACGGCGCGGGAAAAACCTCCTTGATCAAAGCCGCGGCGGGGCTTATTGAGCCGATCGGTGGCAGGATCGTACTCGCAGGCGCTGACATGCTGCTGGATCCAGAAAAAGGCTGGCTCCACATGGGGTACATGCCTGATTTTTCACCCGTCTATGAAGGACTTAAAGTCTGGGAGTATCTGGAGGTCTTTGCTGTTGCTTACCGCATTCCGATGCAGGAACGGATGGGGAGGATAAAATACTGGGTTGAACGGCTCAATCTGAATTCAAAATGGGATGAATGCATACAAGGGCTATCCAGGGGAATGCGGCAGCGCCTGGTCCTTGCCAAAACGTTGCTCCACCAGCCCGATGTTTTACTATTGGATGAACCCGCCAGCGGTATGGATCCCCTCGGCCGGATAGATCTCCGCGAAATATTGAAGGAACGGGCGCGAGAAGGTGTGGCGGTTCTGATATCGAGTCACATCCTGTCCGAAATGGATGAACTGTGTACCTCTTTAGCCGTTATGGAAAAAGGCGTTTTTCTTGTTTCGGGAACGTTGGCGGATATTCGAAGCACGTTGCGCTCGGAGAGCCGGCTGCATATCCAGTTGATTCCTCCCGTTGAATCGGCGATTGAACTTCTTGAAAAGTGGCCGGGAATCAGCGGTGTTCAGGCTAAAGATTCTCATACATACACCGCTGATTTTTCCGGGGGTGAAGAATCAGCGGCGGACCTGTTGGCCGCATTGCATCATGCCGGGGCGCGTGTTTCCTCGTTCTCACGTGAACCGGAAAAAATGGAGTCCCTGTTTCTCCAAATCGGGGGAAAGGAAGTTTCATGAAATCGTTTCTGTCCGGAAATCATAATGCCATGTTGCTGGCGTGTTACAGAATGCGTATGCGGCCGGCAACGGTCCTGAGCGCCTTCATTCTTTTGCTGATTATACAGATCTTTACATTGTTGCATGCTACTATTATCATGTTCGGAGATTTCAACAACGTAGTAAACGAAATGCTGGTTGTGACTTACTCTTGTCAGTGTCTTGTCATGTTTCTTGGAGCCGTTAGGGCTGGCGCTTCGGTTCGTCAGGAACGAATATCAGGAACCCTTGCCTTTCATCGAGTATCTCCCCAAAGCAGATTGGCTATTGTTATGGGGTTGTTGATCGGGGCTCCCATTTTAGAGTGGATATTGGCATCCGTTTTACTTCCTGGTGTTGTATTGTTGGGATTTTTATCGGGTTTTTCCATACTGGATATTTGTATTTATGAGTGTGCCCTTATTTTGAGCGCGCTGACGATCTCCTTGTTCTTTATAGTAGGTGTTCTGCAGATCAACGATGAGCGGCTTAAGTCTACTGGATCATTTTTGTCAAATGGAATGGCTTTCCTGGTTCTATACATGCTGATTTTTACCATACCCTCATTTTCAATGATGGGAGCGGCAGAGAATAATTACTCTGCATGTTACCATGCATTTACGCCCTACTTTTTCTTTCGTATTGTTGAGCAGGCTTTCAGTAAGGAAATATCCTGGATTCCTTTAAATATTGCTTTAGGTATTCAACTTTCAGTTCAGATTCCCCTGCTCTGTCTTGGTTTCTGGCTGGCAGTGCGAAGACTTAAGTCTCCAGACAGTCCCTTGTTATCCAAAGCGCAGGCCTATGCTGTTGTGCTTTTTGCCTTTGCCCTTTATCTGGCCGAACTGATAAACAACTTTGCAGGTGAATCAGCTCATCCGGAATTCGTCTTGGGCCTGGCTCCGTTAAGTTGTTTCATGGGATTGTTCGGGGCGTTTATGACAAGTCCCAACCGTCTTCTTGTCATCCGGGGCAAATGCTTGAAAAGTGGAGGGGGACTAGCCGCATGGCGGCGGTTCCCTCTTTCCGATAGCGCATCGTGCTTGTTCTGGCTTATCGGGTATTCTATCCTTACTTATTTGATGACAGTAGTGATATGGCTTCTTTTCAACACCCTAATTACGAATTTTTATGTCAGTAACAATCTGTCTTTCCTGTTGGTGGCGTGTGGATTCGTTTTGGCACAGGTGGCTTGCTTTGGCGGACTATATGAGAGGTTCTTGTTGGGAAGGTTTCATAAAAGCGCGAGTCTGTTTGCTGTTTTTATTTTCATATTGTGGATTGTGATTCCTCTTTTCGGTTTGTTCTTCGAAGAAGGATCCGTCATGTATTGGGTGGGCCTTGTGTTTTCACCGATCATTGCCTCCCCCACAATGGTAATTAACTACGGGGGATCGGGCTTCACAACGGGACTTCAAATTTTTCTATGGTCTGGCATCGTCATCAATTTACTGCTTGCTTTTGTTTTCTTTTCTTCTGTGATGAAATTGCGGAAGCGGTTGAAATAATTTCCAGTTCTAAGGATTCCTGTCATGGGTGTTGTGCCAACACAAGGGGTTGGTGTTTCACGCCGGAGCTTCTTGGGGACGGTGCTATTTTCGGGGAGTATTATTCTTACGCCTTGGAGTACCGCATTCCCGCATGACGACGCCAATGCCGGTACCAATACCGATGATATTTTGATCGGTTACACGGACTACCGCACCAACCTGCCGACGCGCCATGCGAACCAGGTAACCATGCGCGCCTGCGTGGTTCGGGCCGACGGCAGCGACGGCCGGCGGTTGGCGGAGGAACTGACACGTGAACCCAATAATTGGACCCAGTTCGCAGGGTGGTCGCCCGATGGAAGGTTCGCCATCCTGGGGCGCGGATGGGAAAGCCCGGAAAACGGCGCGTGGGAGGAAGAACACAAAACTTTCCGCATGACGGAGGGTTGGCTGTATGACATGTATCTCCTGG
>JAAYBJ010000209.1 GCA_012730105.1 Candidatus Hydrogenedentota bacterium | reverse complement strand
TTGAATGGTGGGCGGTGCAGGACTCGAACCTGCGACCCCCTGCGTGTAAGGCAGGTGCTCTAACCAACTGAGCTAACCGCCCGCTTGCGCGGCAGGTGTGTTCGTTGCGGAACATCATCTTGAATAAGGGCTGGACCGGCTCGCACCGGCGGAGGGAGTATAGCAGTTTGATGCGCGAACTATCAAAATACGAGCGGCTGCATACGAGCGGCTGCATAGGAACGGATGCGGACTGTTTCTTATGAAATGAAAAGCAGTGGCGATGTGGAGTTCTATCCTTGCACTAGAGGAGGATAAAACCCATAGGCGCCGCAGTAAGGCACCCGGTAGAGATGAAGACCAATCTACGCCTTCCGTCATCCCTTCAGGATGAGGGGAAACATATATTCGATACCGGCTTGCACCTCTGCCGAGGTGCAGGGAAAACCGCCGCCAATCGTGGGGTTGCACAATCAGAGCCGGGACTGTTACGAACAAGAGCGCCAAAGCGGTAGCAGGGCTGCCGCACTTCAAAGAACCCCGGCGGAGAAGGAAGTCTTGGCCCGCCTCTTTCTCCCTGGGATCGCCGTTCCCCAGAACGGCTAACCATGAGTAATATCCATATTCGTCACGGACAAAATCTATGGTTGCGTCTTTCCTGAATTTCCTGTCCATACCCACACTCCTGCCGCTCTGGGGAGCGGCGATCCCAGGAACGTAATTTGTCTTGCCGCTTGAAATCTGGGTACTCGTTCGAATGGCACTAATTTTAGGCCTTTGCCAAGCGTAAATCGTAGTATACAATGAAGCAAAGGACGAACAGTTCGCCATGGAGATATGCCTACCGATAAACGATAAAAAGGTAGATGGGCATCCTTGCCGGGTTGAAAGCGGCGGGGACGCCGCTTCTACATTCTTTCAATACAACGAAAGTCCAGGCTTGGTCGCCGGGGCAGACGCGCTCCGCTCGCCTGTGACAGTCCCTTCTTTTGCGGGCTTACGTTAGTGGCATTCGAACATGTCCCCGGAATTCAATCTTGTCCTCTATTTGGATGAACGGAAGGGTTTGTACTACGATGGCTGTGGTTTACGAAGGCAATACAGTTGCGTGTTGCTTGTCACAGCGTCTTCAACAGATGTCAGCAAACATAAGGATCGCATTTATGAACCGGTTTCTTTCAATAATTTCCCTGGTATTCGTGTTCCTGACGGTTATTGCCCCGTCCGCGGGGGCGGACACCTCGTGGCGGGGCGTGCATGTGATGGCCTGGGGCTCGGCGGGCGGCGATGAAGGCCTGCCCGACCTGAAACGTGCCATTGACGAAGTGCTGGTTCCCCTTGGCGTAAACGTGCTGGTCTACGAGGTGGGGTATAATTTCGCCTTTGATTCGCACCCCGACATGCGTTTCGAGAAGATGATCACCAAGGAGGCCGCGCGCGACCTGGCCCGGTTCTGCAAGGAACGGGGCATCCGGCTCATCCCCCAGTTCAACTGCCTGGGACACCAGTCGTGGGTGAACGGCGACATGGTCTTCCCCCTGATGACCGTGCATCCGGAATTCGAGGAAGTGCCCGACCTGCCCGAAGAGAAGCGCGCCAAGACCTTAATGAACTGGTGCCCCCTGCATCCCGAGGTGTATCCGCTGATTTTTGACTTGATTGATGAAATCGCGGAGACCTTCGAAGCGGACGCGTTCCATGTGGGCATGGACGAGATACTCACCTTCGCCAGCCCGAAATGTCCCCGCTGCGCGGGTAAAAACGCCGCGGAGCTTATGGCGCATGCGGTCAATGAACTGCACCAGCATATTGTCGGGAAACGGGGCCTGACCATGCTCATGTGGGGCGACCGTCTGCTGGATAAAAAAGCGATGGGCATGGGCAACGGTTGGGAAGCAAGCGACAAGGGCACGGCGGACGCCATTGACATGATCCCGAAGGACATCATTATTTGCGACTGGCATTACAGTCCCCAGGAAGCCTATCCGTCCATCGATTTGTTTGTCGAGAAGGGATTTCGGGTGTGGCCCGCCAGTTGGAAGAACGAGCAGGCGGGGCTGCACATGGTGGAACGGGCGCGGACCGACACGACAGGCCAGATACTCGGCTACCTGGGCACCTCGTGGGTGGTTCACGCGGGACACTTCGCACAGGCCCTGCTCGGCGAAGGCGACCCGGAAGTCCTGAAAGACCGGGCCGCCCCGGCGGCAATCACCTTAAAAGCCTGCATGGCGGCACTGGCACGGCCTTAGGGCCGGATCATTTGCCCAGGATGCTGTCCGCTTCTTCCAGATCCACATCCATGATAAAGCGGATGCCGGAGATTTCGGCGGCCTCGTGCGTCAAGGCGGCAATATCGTTGCGGTCCAGGTACCCGAGAGCGAACTTGCGGCTGCCGGCCATCAGCTGGCGCAGCCCCTGGCCCAGGCGCTCATAGTAGGTGTAAAGGCCTAATGCGCCCGTGGGCACCTTTTCAAACACGGCATCCGTCAATTTCCGGCGCAATTCCACAGCGGTCACAAAGATGTCATCCTTGGAACTGCCAAAGCGCTCGATATACACCGGGACCTGCTTGGCGTCAATGGTGCGGCCGATCGTCTTGCCCACCATGGCGGCGGCGATGGGGGCGCGGGCCATGCCGACGAATTTAAAATAAGGCGCGCCCATGGCGAGCACCTTGTAGATTTGATCCT
This sequence comes from Candidatus Hydrogenedentota bacterium, assembly GCA_012730105.1. Taxonomy (GTDB): domain Bacteria; phylum Hydrogenedentota; class Hydrogenedentia; order Hydrogenedentales; family CAITNO01; genus JAAYBJ01. Next base: position 19,635 of record JAAYBJ010000209.1, on the reverse strand, counting down.
CGAAGGAAAATCCGCCGGCAACGGCAAGTGCCGGAAGATAATCTCCGCGTTCATCCAGGCGCTTGGCGTATTGATACAGGAGCGAATGCAAATGCACCGGCGGCACGCCCCATTCGTTCATCATGCGCCAGGGGCTCATGCCGGTACCGCCGCCCGCGGCATCCACCGTCAGCAGGTCCAATTTGTAACGGGAGGCGAAGGTAATGGCCCGGGCGAGGTCGGACGGCCGGTAGGCACCCGTCTTGAGGAAAATATACTTCGCGCCCGCACTGCGCAGTTGCTCCACGCGCGCGGCGAACGACGCCTCGTCCACCATGCCCACCCGCGAGTGCCGTTCAAAGGCCTTGAACCCGCCGTGTTCAAAGGCTTTGATCACGTCGGGATCGGTCGGGTTGGGAAGCACCACGTAACCGCGTTCATACAACAGCTGCGCCTTTTTCAGATTATCAATCTTGACCTCGCCGCCGATATCCTTGGCGCCCTGGCCCCATTTCAATTCCACGCACTGCACGTTGAGTTTGTCAATGGCATATTCCAGCACGCCCAGCTGGCTGTCTTCCACGTTGGCCTGCACGATGATGGCGCCGTAACCGTCGCGCTGGTGGTCCTGGTACAGTTTGACCCGGCGCTTCAGGTCAACCGTATCCACCACGCAACCATTCTTGATAACCGCCTCGTTGTCCATACCCGCGACATTCTCGCCGATAGTGAGACCCGTTCCGGCAAGGGCAGATCCGATGGCCAGCCCGTCCCAGTTGTTCTTGGCCACATCGGTTGATCCGATGCCGGGGATATGCCAGGGATAGCGGTATTTGAGCCCCTGGTCGTGTCCAAAGCGCACCTCCAGATTCACCGCCGGAAATACGGCCTTATCACTGTCGGCTTCTATGCCGTGGGCACCCACCGCCGTGCCCATGATATTAAAATGGGAATAGTCCACCGGATAGATTTTTTCGGCCGCCGTGGTGATCACGCCGAAGGGCTGCGGGTAGAGCACTTCGTGGCCGCGGTAGGCCGATTTGCCGACCTCGCACATGCCAATGCATCCGTCCACGCAGGTCACGCACAGGCCGGAAGTAGGCACCACAGAATCGGTGGTCCGGTTTTTCGTCAGGGTAGCCGCCGAAGAATTCATTTTGGATAGGGTGTTCGACATTGTCATCACTTTCTTTTCACCGGTCAATCTTTTTTAATTTCACAGGCGACACAGGGCGCCATATAACACATCATGTCGTCAAAAGGCTCTTTTTCCACGCAAGGCGGCGAGAGGTTCGCACAGCCGCCGCAGATCGCTTTATCCGGTTCCGTGTAGGTGCAGCGCAACTGGCACGCCGGACACACGTACATGCAGGCGCCGCAGAGGCGGCACTCCTCGGAATGGAGGTCAAAGGGGGTGCCTATGCTGCGTTTTTCACCGCGGTACCGGAACCCGATGGCCTTCGCCATCATCTGCTCTTCACACATGCGCACGCACAGGCCGCACAGGATGCAGTCTTCATGCTCCTGCCGGAAACGCTGCTGCCGGATGTCGTGGGCCGCGGCCAGGTCCTGGATGATCTTGGACTGGGGGCAGGACGCCAGCAGCAATTCCAGGATCATCCGGCGGGCGCGCAGCACACGGGTTGAGGCTGTACGCACGATGATGCCTTCCTCGACGGGATAGGTGCAGGAGGTGACCAGTTTCGAACGGGGCGCCTCGCCGATTTCCACCACGCACAAGCGGCATGCCCCATAGGGGGACAGCCCTTCCATATGACACAGGGTGGGAATGGGAAACCCATAAAATTTCGCGGCCTCGAGTATGGTCATGCCCTTCTCAACCGATACCGCAAGACCGTTGAGGGTCATATTTATCATTCCGTTCATAGGACTATACGACCTCCACGGCGTTAAATTTGCAGGCGGCTAGGCAATTGCCGCATTTGATACATTTTTCCGCGTCTATGACATGTCGTTGTTTGCGTTCTCCGGAAATGGCGTCGGCGGGGCAGTTCTTGGCACAAGCCCGGCACCCGGTGCAGTTCTCATTGATCGTGTAGCGGATCAGGGGCTTACAGACGCCGGCAGGGCATCGCTTATTTTCGATATGATCGAGATACTCCTCCCGGAAGTAGCGCAGCGTGGAAAGCACGGGGTTCGCCGAAGTCTGACCCAGTCCGCACATGGTGGTATCTTTCACCACGAGCGCGAGTTTCTCCAGGAGATCCAAGTGTTCCACCGTTCCCTTGCCGCTTGAAATATCGTCCAGGAGTTCGTACATGCGCTGGGTACCTTTTCGGCAGGTGAAGCATTTGCCGCAGGACTCGTCTTTCAGAAAGCCCATGAAATACCTTGCTACATCCACGACACACGTGCGACCGTCCATGACGATCATGCCGCCGGAGCCCATGATCGAACCGGCCCTGGCCAGGCTGTCATAATCAATGGGCAAATCAAAACGGGACGCGGGAATGCAGCCGCCCGACGGCCCGCCGGTTTGAACGGCTTTAATGTTTGAATCGCCGGACGGCCCCCCGCCGATATCGTACACAATCTCTTGAATGGTCATGCCCATGGGCACTTCCACCAGTCCCGTGTTTTTTATCTTCCCCACAAGACTGAATATTTTCGTTCCGGAATTCCGTTCCGCGCCCACGCTGGCAAACAACTCGGCGCCCTGTTCCAAGATGATGGGAATGTTTGCCCAGGTTTCCACGTTGTTGATGCTGGTGGGCTTCCCGTGAATGCCTCGCTGAATGGGGAAAGGCGGCCGCTGGCGCGGTTCGCCCATGGACCCTTCTATTGAACGGATCAGCGCTGTCTCTTCCCCGCAGACAAAGGCCCCGGCCCCCCGGACCACCCGAATATCAAAAGAATAGTCCGTGCCCAGAATATTATGGCCCAGCAGGCCGAGTTCTCGCGCCTGTTCCAGGGCGAGGTGCAAATGCTTTATGGCCAGGGGATATTCATTGCGGACATAGATGATGCCTTCCGTGGCGCCGGTGGCGCAGGCGGCGATCAGCATCCCTTCAAGGATGATATGGGGATTCCCCTCCAGCACGCTGCGGTCCATATAAGCCCCCGGATCGCCTTCATCCGCGTTGCATACCAGATACTTTCCGTCCCCGGCCGGCTGTTTGGCCAGCATTTCCCATTTCATGCCGGTGGGGAAACCCGCACCGCCCCGGCCGCGCAGGCCGGACGCCTTCACCTCCCCGATCACCCACTCCGGATCGTCCCGTTCCAGCACCTTGAAAAGCGCGGCGTATCCCCCGCTTGCAATGTAGGATTCTATATCCTCCGGATTGACCCGCTCACTGCGGGAAAGGATGGCGCGCCGTTGCTTCTTGAAAAAGGGGATGTCCTCCTGAAGCGGTATCGGGGCGCTGGTATCAGCGTCGGCCCAGACCAGCTCTTCAACAATCTCCGAACGGGACGCCGCCAAGGCGATGCGCTCCACATCTTCCGGCTTCACCCTCGGATAAAACACGCCGTCGGGCAGCACCAGGATTGACGGCTCCATTTCACAAAAGCCGTGACAGCCGGTAACGCGCACCCGCACGGAGTCGGCGATTCCGTCCTGGAGAAGCGCCTTGCGGGCGGCCTGAATCACTTCCTCAGCACCGCTGGCCCGGCCGCAGGTGCCGGCGGGAATGACCAGGGTCCGGACGGCGTCTTCCATCCCGTTAAAAAGGTCAGCGCGCAGTTCTGCAAACGCCTCAAGAGAATTCAATCGCATCAGAAGACAACTCCTTTACAAGCTCGAAACGGCCGCCGCCGGTTCCGACTCCGGTTGCTCCTGTTCTGCCTCAAGATTTTCCACAAGTTTCTTTGCCGCGGCCGCGTCCACCTTGGAGTGGTACACCCCGTCGGCCACCACAATGGGACCCAGCGCGCACGCGCCGAGACAATTCACCGTTTCCAGCGTGAATTCACCGTCCACCGTGGTCTCCCCCGCCTTGATCCCCAGCTGGCGCTCCAGTGCTTCGGCCACCATGGGGCCGCCGCGCACGTGGCAGGCCGTGCCCATGCAAACACAGATATGGTGCCGCCCCCGAGGTTGCAGACTGAAAGAACGGTAAAACGTGGCAACGCCGTAGATGTCCACCATTGATCTTCCGGTGATATCCGCCACCATGCGCAGGGCACTTTCCGGAAGATAGCCATAGGACGTTTGAATTTCTTCCAGCACCGCAATCAAACCGTCGCAATTGGAATAATGCCTGTTAATGATTAATCGAATTTCTTGTTCGTCTACATGCGCTTCCACGGAAGTCCTTTCAAGACGCCCACAGGCGCCGGCGTTCACCGGTATTCTTCACAATGCCAGGTGCCCCCTTCCTGTGTTCTAAAAACGCAGGAGTACCTGTTTTCACAATCCACACACAGCCCTTCCATCCTGCCCGGCTCGGGCATACACGGCACGCTGTTCCTATCTTCGCGTATCACATGCATGTCTTCATACTTTTCACAGGACAACACGGGCATTGCGGATTCGAGAGGAATCCTGCAACGGGCGCCCCGCGCGCATCTGACACAAAGCGATTCTTCTGCCTGGTGATTCATTTCCGACCTTTGCTACCCTGGGAGGCACAATGAATAAAGCATATTTCGTGCCTGATGTGCAGATAAGGCGACGGCGTGATTACGGGGTTAATTGCATGCGATTTATGGGGATTCCGAGGGAATTCTGAATGGGGCGGGATATTCTGAAATCTGGGGAATTTTGAATCACCGGGGAATTTTTACTCACCCCTGGCGGTTAATCTGCAGAACCGCCGCCGTTTCCGACACCCCCCGGATTCAGTTTTGCGCGGAGCGTTTTTCGGTCGATACCCAGTATTTCCGCGGCCCGTGTCTTGTTATTGCCGACACTGGCAAGGACGCTTACGATATATTCGGCCTCCACCTCCGCCAAGGTGCGATCCAGGCCGGCATTTCTCAACGCGGAGAACCGCATCAACCTGGGCAGGTCGGGCACATCGATAGTTTCCCCATCCGTCATGAGCACCAACCGCTGCACCACATTTTCCAATTCGCGCACGTTTCCGGGCCAGTCATAGTTTCCCAGCACCCCCATGGCCTGTTCCGAAAAACGGGCGCGCGGGCGGTTGAACTCTTTGGCGAATCGGTTCGCGAAATGCGCGGCCAGGAGCGGGATATCCCCTCCCCGTTCACGCAGGGGCGGCAGCGTAATGGCAAGGACATTGAGCCTGTAAAACAGGTCTTTTCTGAAAACGCCTTTTTTTACGAGATACAACAAGTCCTTGTTCGTGGCGGCAAGGATTCTGACATCCACTTTCCGGGACCGGGTCGACCCGACCATGCAGACCTCTTTGTCCTGCAGCACACGCAGGAGTTTCACCTGCATGGAGGCGCTGGTTTCGCTCACTTCGTCCAGGAAAATACTGCCGCCCTCCGCCGCGTGAAAGAAACCCGCCCGCGACTCAGTGGCGCCGGTAAACGCCCCCTTCACATGCCCAAAGAGCTCGCTTTCCAGCAGCCCGTCGGGAATGCCCCCGCAATTAACCGGCACAAAGGGCGCCTGTGACCGGTCGCTTCCATAATGAACGGCCCGGGCCGCCAGTTCCTTCCCCGTGCCACTCTCCCCGGCGATGAGTACCGTGGCCGAGGTCGACGCGGCTTTTTCTATGGCGTCAAAGACCCGGTGCATGGCCCCGGACTGTCCAATCATGCCATGGGGCAGGGCGGGCGTCTGCATCTTGTGGGCGGCCCGGCTTTTGTTCATCTGCAATTTGTCGAGAGAACGCCGGACTGCGGCAAACAATTCTTCGTCCGTAAAGGGTTTCGCGAGATACTCTTCGGCGCCGACTTTGATGGCCTGAACCGCCCCTTCAATGGAGGGATAGCCGGTTATCATCATGACCTCGGTATCCCGCAGGTTCTCGCGCACATGCCTGACAAGATCCATGCCGCTGCCCCGGGGCATCTTGAAGTCGGTGATGACCAAATCTACCTCGGCATTCTCCAGCATGGTGAGCGCCATGGCCACATTCATGGCGGTGACCACCTGATAGCCTTTACCCGCAAGGGTACGCTGCAGCACCTCCACCGTCGCTTCGGAATCATCCACAACCAGGATTCTTGCCCTCTCCTTTTCAGGCGTCATTGGCTGATGCTTTCATGTTCCGTTTTTCCCTGAGTCAAGGGCAGCAGTATTTCGACCCGGGTTCCGCGCCCGATCTCGCTGTGCACTTGTACGGTTCCGTTGTGAGAGCTAATGATACCATGCACCACCGGCAATCCCAGCCCCGTGCCCTCGCCCACATCCTTGGTGGTAAAGAAAGGCACAAAGACCTTTTCCAGCACCTCGGCGGACATCCCGGCGCCGGTATCTTCCACCTCCAGAAGCACAGTATCCTCGCACGTCCCAGTCCGCAGGCACAACACGCCCCCTTCGGGCATGGCCTGCAGCGCATTCACAACGAGATTCACCACAACCTGGTTCAGCTGGGCGGCGTCGGCCGGAACCAGCGGCAACTCCGAGTCCAAGGCGTAATTGACGCGGATTCCCGATTTGGCGCATCGCGCCTCAAGAAAAAAAAGCCCGTCGCGTACCACCTGATTAATATCAACCAGCCGTTTTTCCGGGGGCATCTGGCGCGCGAAGACCAGCAGTTTCTTGATAATTTCACGGGCATGCAGGGCCGCGGTTTTAATCTTCCCCAGGTCCCGACCGGTCATTTCCGGCAGTCCGTCGCATTTGCCAGCCAGCTCGGCAAAACCCAAGATGTTGCCCAGAGGTTCGTTTAATTCGTGAGCGACTCCCGCCGCCAGCAACCCGATCGTGGCCAGGCGATCCGCGTGGCGCAACTGCTCCTGCAACAGGGCCCGTTCCAGTTCCTCCTGTTTGCGCTCCGCAATGGTGGCCACCTGCCGCGCAACCGCGTTGATCAGGCTGCGTTCCTCCCGGAGAAAGGGGCCTTCATCCATTTCCGGACGTTCCTCCAGGTAGTGCACCTCCACGCAACCACGAACCACGCGTTGCACCCGGATATCCGCGCGCTGCCGCGCAACGCCCTCCCTGAATTCGGGCAACGCATACGTCCGACCGTCGAGTTCAATTCGTGCGCGTGCGATGGAAGGATATTGCCAGGCGGGCGCCAGCAGCCATACGACCTGAGGAAGGATTTCCTCCATGGAAATTCCCGGCTCTGCGGCGATATCGGCCATGCGCAGGAGGCATGTCAGTTCTTTGACGCGTTCCTCCAACGCAGCCAACATTGTTTCTCGGCTTCTGTGCGGCGTCATCCTGTTCGTGCCTGTACCTTCATACCCCGTCAACACATCATTTTGGTTTCGGGCCCATTATGACGGTTGCTAGCGGACCGATTCCAGTTATTGCGGAATCACTACCGAATTCAGGTACAATGTTTGGCAGGCATGCCTTCGCTCATAGGTCACAAGTCCAGTCACGTCCCCTGATTCTAAGCCGATGCTCCACGGTTTCCGTTTGAATACGCTTAATCAAATCCTCATAGTCCTGATTGTCTGATTCCAGCAGGTCGCAAAAATTGCTTTCCACCATCAAGGCCTCGAACTTTTCCGCCAGGGAAGGCAGGGACAGGACATCACGGGCGCCATCGAGAACGCTTTGCGTTTCAGATTCCACATCGCGGATAAAACAACGCAGGATATCCAAGGTTACCTTTTGCTTCAGTTTGAACTCCTGCGGGTTCTTTTTAACCAGCGCTTCTATCTCGCGAATATACTGGGCATGCATATTTTCTTCGGCGGCAATTCCAAGCCAGAAATTCGCCGCATTCGGACAACGTATCGCGCAGGCCTTATAAAAATCTTCCATGGCCAATTCCACGAGGCTTGCAACATCCAGAATATAGAAGATATTCTTTGCTTCGTTGTCCATCATCTTCCCATCCCTTTCACTTTTGACTTACGGTTGCTCTTCCCGCACATATACGACATCGCCAATTGTTTATTTCATATTTCACAGTATATCACATTTCTTTTTTTAGGAAGACGCGAATCCATCTACGCGTTCATTATCTTTAGTTGTATTTTTCGTGTACAACCAAAAAACAGAATAACTTAATCCAGCAGTACTATGATGATGGGCCCCAGGGCAAGGAAAGAATAAAAGGCGCCGTGCCTGTTTTGAGTTGCACGGCCATCCCAAACATGCTATATTTCAGGGTAATCGTCTCATGTGTGCTTTCTCTTGACGATAAGGAGCTTTCCTCATGTTTCGTTTCTCTTCACCCGTGTTGTTCTGTCTACTCCTTCATGCAGGTGTGTTCGCCCAGCATCAGCAGGCAGGCGACCTGGCAGCCCGTATCGACCTTGTGTTCAACCGCTTCCATAACATCGCCGAACCGGCCTTCTCGGACGATTTTATCCTCGCGGATGTTAAACTGGACCCTGCCTATCCCCGGCGTTTTGACGAATTCAGCGGGGATATTTCCGGACGTTTCCTGGGCGCCGTCGCGCTGATGTCCCGAGGCGCGGAGGATGACGCCCAACTGCACCGGCTGGTGGCGGAACTGCTGAAATATCAACGGGAAGACGGCCGTTTCGGATACGCAAACCTGTCCTTCAATGCCGTTGATGTGGGCCCTGACCAGATGGCATTGCTTTGGGGCAACGGCCGCCTGCTGGTGGGACTGCTGGAGTATTATCAGCGCTTTCCCGAACAGAAGGAAGTGCTGGACGCATCCATCCGACTGGGGGATTTTCTGTTGCAGGTGTTTAACGATTGCGCGACACCGGAGGTCCGGGAGCGGGTGCGCGGCAAGGCCGCCAACGGATTTATCTGCTTCACCCAGTTCAACGAAGGCCTGGAACTGCTGTGCCGCGCCACGGGCAACACCAAATACCGCGACGCTGCAAGGCAGATGGAAGCGCTACTCGAGCCGCGCGGCGTGCAGCATACCCACGGTTACCTGACCACGCTCCGCGGCCACATGATGATTTTCGAAAGCACGAAGGAACCGGAACTGCTCGCGACGGTGGAGGCCCGCTTTCAGGATCTGCTCGATTCCGGGTCTGTCATGATAAACGGCGGCCTGCTCGAATATTTCAAAGCGGATTATGACCGCGATGAAGGCTGCACCGAAGCGGACTTCCTGCGCCTGTGCCTGCAACTTTACAAGGCCACAGGCATTGAAACCTATATGGCCCATGCCGAACGCTGCCTCTACAACAGTCTCTATGCCAACCAGTGGGAAACCGGTGATTTCGGCCACCGCTGTTTCGACGGCCGGGGGTATATGCCCCACCAGGGTGCAGCCCGCGCCTGGTGGTGCTGCACCATGCACGGCCTGCGCGCGTTTCGGGACGTGCTGGACACGGTGGTCACGCCAAAATCTGAGTACCCCAAGGATGATGGGCAACCGGGCATCCGGATAAACCTGCTGAAGGAAGGGCGTTGGTCGGCAAGTGACATGGCGTTGCGCATAGAACGTATTCCGGAATCCGGCCTTGCCTATCGCATTACCGTGGAACAGGCACCGGAAACCTTTCAAACCCTGGCTGTACGCATCCCAAATTGGGCGGATATGACCACAAAGAAGGTAATTACGAACGGACAAGAGGTGTCAAGCAGCGGGGAGCGGACAGCCTCGTGCAATGAAACGGAAGCGCCTTTGATCCGGGAATATGGCCGTTGTACAGGCCATGGCCGTAACTGGAAAACCGGAGATATGATGGAGATTTACCTGGAATGCGCGCCACACTTCGTGAACCGGCAAAACCAGGTATTTCGCGCCGATGAACTGCCCGCCGGCGCGCCGATGGAAATGGCGATTTTTTACGGCCCGTGGCTGCTGGGTGTAAACGCCTTCACGAATCCCATGTTTCATGGCGAGCCCTACGCGGACAATGTTCTTCTGATTCCGGAGGAAGAAACACTAAAAGCATCGATTGCGTATGACACAGCAGCCGGCCCCCTGCTCAACGGCCCGCGTCTGCGGCTCGAGTATGAACATAGCGGTTTCCCCGGCATTCATACGGTCACACTGCAGCCGGTAGGCGAACAGGCGACCCATACCCAGACGACGGTAACCTACTGGCACCAGGTAAAACGTTCGTCCTGACGGAGGCGTGCCGATTCCGAAACTACTTTATTGAATTCCGGGCAGATCTCGTGTTAAATGCGACTGGAGGAATTTAACGATTTCCGCGCGGCCTTGCGGAGTTTCCATGTGACCGGTGTCGTAACGCAACAGTTTCCAGTGTTCAGGAACACCCCAGTCCGCGTATACGCGCTGCAGGTTCGCATCGATCATATCCAGTCCTTCGGGTGGCGTCAATTTATCCTGAAGTCCCGCCAGGGCCAGGTGTGCACGCGGCGCGATCAGCGCGTTGATGTCCGACGTGGTGAACTGGTTCAGCAACCCCGGAACATAGTAGTAGATACCGTGGCTCCCGAGGGAACGCTCCCGTAAAAACGTGTGCAGGTCGGTCAGACAGCAGATATCCACGGTGACGGCGATTCGTTCATCAAGCGCGGCCAGCCACCAGGCCATGGTGCTCCCCATGGAGATGCCGAGAGTGGCGACTCGTGAGGAATCGACTTCTTCACGGGCAACAAGATAGTCCAACGCCTTGAGGCTGTCGTAGACCATCATGCCCCAGAGCACGCGTCCCTGCCACAGCATCGCCTTGAACATGTCCATTTCCGAGGTGCCGGCCCGTTCGCCGAATATCCAGGCATCAATGCACAGGGCCACATAGCCCATGTCCGTGAGCGCCTTGGCATAGGGCGGCATCTGCAGGTACGCCCGCCCTTCGATGAACTCCTTCTTGCCGATGTCATACCCGCCGCCATGGGAATGGTTGAACAGGACCGCCGGCGCGGGGGCGGCAAGATTTTCAGGACGCGCAAGGTACGCCGGAACCTCCTCTAAACCGTTAAGGTCAAGGAGCAGCGTTTCCAGCACATACCCCTCCCGTTTTTCCTCACTGAGTTTTCGGACGCCAACGGGGCGATCCCGCGGCGGTAGTACGCCCAGCAGACCGTATAATTCCGCGCGCAGCGCGGCGGCGGTTTCCCGTGTGTATCGTAATTCCGACGGCGGGGTAACATTGAAAAAAGGCGATTCCGCACCGGTTGCGCCCAGCGCGGCGGACGCCATCACCGTCAACAGGGAACGTCGTGTCATATCCACGGGTAGGCCTTTCTATAATTAAGCAAGCAAAGTCGGAAGTATTATAAACAAATTGGGGGAATCAGGAGACCGCCTTATACATCGCATCGAGCGCCCTTACCTTATTATCAATGCGATCTCCTTTGGAAAGGATCTGGATTTTTCATATCATAGGCTCAAAGAACTTGTGTATTTGTTGTTATAACCTTGGTCAACAGAAGGATATCTGTGGTCGCATTAAAGACCGCCACCCCGAATTAGTAACCGGAAAACTTAAGGTGATGAAACGATTATTGATTATTACTCTACTGCTCGGCGCCCTGGCCTGTGATGCCATCGCCGGACACGGGGAACGTATTCGGCACAAGAAGAATACTATTTCACCGTCTTTTCTTCAGCACTGCGCCTTCGTGTCGGTGGATATTCAGGAGAGCGCGGAACCCGCATCGGTAACGGACGCGCAGTTGCCCGAAGCGTGGAAGGAGATGGGATTTTCCGCGGAAGACGTAAATGCGGCGAACAAATTCGCCTGGCAGGTAGCCCTTCCCAACGCGGTAAAGGTCGCCGAAACCTGTCGCAACCTGGGCATTCCCAGGATTTTTATTCATTGGGGATATCTGTTCGAGGATGCCATGGACCTCGATCCAGACATCCGCAAAGCGATGCGCGAGGAATATGGAACAGATTACAGCCGGTATTCAGGTCATATCCGGCAGCCGGGTTCCCAACCCGTCAAAGCCTTCCATATTCAGCCTGATGATTATGTGCTTCCCAAGGCAGCGCAGGACGCGTTCAAATCGTGCAATATTGAATTCGTGCTGCGCAACCTGGGAGTGAAAAACATTGTATTTGTGGGGGGGCATACCAATGCGGGGGGATGCCTCGGGAAAACGGCCCGTTCGGCCAGGCGGCTGGGATATAAAACGCTTTGTATCCGCGACGCCACCTACAACGCCCGAGAATCTTCCCGCGAAAAGGACATCAAGGATACCTGGTACACCCACGTGATGACCACGGATGAATTCATTCACTTTGCCCAACAGGCGAACAAAGCCGCCACATACCCGTCAAACACTCCCTGAATATAAGGGCCTGTGGGGCAAACAAGCATAGGATAAACCCGCTGCCTGACCACGATAAGATTCTTTCAGAAAACAAATAAGTTTTTCATTTGCCGTGCTAACTGAAAAACGCTCTTGGACTGAATATGCCTGCACAAAAGGTCTCTTAATACATTTAGCGCCAAGGTAGCTGCGACATCTCAGCTGAATCAAGTTTAGCGACGGCTTCCGGTACAAGGCAACGCGGCAGGGATGCCGCGTCTACGTTGGCCTACAACAGTTTGCCTCTCCCATGGCACAGCCGTTTTGTTCAGCATGTGTTTTATTTCGTTTATTTCGTGTCTTTTGTGGTCACTATCCTTTGGAAGGATTCTTATCCGACCAGGTTTGCACGCAGGATTTGAAGCGCCCGGGTTCATCCGTGGCAAACCACCGGACGCCCAAGTCCAGCAACCCTGCGATGCTGGAACAGTCAAACTCAAAGGGCAGCACCTCCAGGTCCACCTTTGCGGTCGCTGTTTTTTCAAGAGCTTCACGCAGAAACGCTTCTTCCATCAAGTAGCGGACGTCGCTGTTCTTTTCCGGGCCGGCCTCTAAGTGCAACTGCACCTGGTCCAGGCCCTCGAAACCACCTTCAGCCGCTTGGCGGAACTTTTGTTGAATTTCATTCACTTTACCGCCGATCCAAAGCATCGTGCGCAGTCCGGGCACGGCGGCGCGCATGGTTTGACAGGACTCGATTTTGTTATGGCAAAAGATGACACGGCTTGCCACATCATAGCGGCCAATCAGCGCCGCGAGTTGTTTCAGGTCCACATTTTTGAGGTCCAGGTAGATACACGCTTCTTTGCGTTCCACCATTTCCTGCAGGACCTCCTCCAAGGCGGGCACCTTCTCGCCGGCATATTTGGGATCAAACCAGATGCCCGCGTCCCAACGCCGGATTTCCTCAAAGGTCAGTTTTGCTACCGGCGTGTCCACGTTGGCTTCGGCATTGGTGGTACGCTTGAGGGTATCGTCGTGCAGGCAGATGATGACCTTGTCCGCCGTCGAGCAAATATCCACCTCAGGAATCGCGCCCAGGTTCCAGGCATACCGATAGGCGGCCAGTGTGTTTTCCGGGACCTCTTTCAAGCCACCGCGATGAGCCTGAAATCGGATTTCCTCCCCGGTGGCTGCCCACCCCCCGGCAAGCAGGGCAACACAACAAATCCAGCGCATGGGAAACTCCTTTCCATTGTTGGCGTGGCACGCATGCTCCACACCCACGTCTTCAGGGCATCTTTGCCCCAATTACGTTCAAGGCCTGCCGCAGAGACGGGTGCCCCAGGTGTTCTTCCAGCAAGGTTGGCCATGTCGAGCGGTTCAACACATCGCGGACGGGCCCTTTAACGCCGGACAGCGCAAAACGCACACCCGATTCCCGGTAGGAGCGCATCAATTGTTCCAGCGTTTGAACCGCGCAGCCGTCAATATCATTGACCCCGGAAAAGTCCATCAATATCCATTGCAGCCCGGACTTTTCGTACACTGCCTGTCGCAGCCAATCTTCCAGGAAAGCCATATTGGCGAAATACAGGGAAGCATCCACCCGCAGGATCAGCACGCCTGGGAAGGTTTTCGCGCCGGGATAGCGTTTAACGTTCCTGAAACCGATTTCCTCGTTGACATAGCCCAATTCAACGGTGTGCGGGTGAGCACTGCGCCAGATGAAGACGAGGAGCGTAAAGACCACCCCCACGAGGACACCCATCTCGATTCCGAACAGGAGGGTAACAACGAAGGTCAGCAGCAGGCTCAGTCCACTGCTTTTTTTGAGTCTAAACAGTTCGACAGCCGTCTTATAGTCAATCAAATCGATCACGGCCGCGATGACGATGGCGGCCAGCACCGCGTTGGGCAGATAATAAAAGAGGGGGGTGAAAAAAAGCAGGGTCAGCAGGATAAGGGCGGCGGTCACCAGGGAGGCCATGCCCGTCCGTGCGCCCGCCTGGTAATTGACCGCTGTGCGGGAAAAGCCGCCCGTCACCGGATACCCGCCGGTCACCGCGGCGGCCAGATTGGCGAACCCGAGGGCGCGCAGTTCACGGTCCGGGGCGACACGGTACCGTTCCTTCGCCGCGATCAACTGGGCAATGGAAATGGACTCCACAAAGCCCACCAGGACGATGGTCAGGGCGGCCGGCAGCAGCGTCCGGGCCAACCCAAAGTCAAAATGCGGCCAATGTATCGGGGGCAATCCGCCGGGCACTTCTCCCACAATGTGAATACCCGAGGTGTCCAGGCGGGCACCCCATACGAGAAGCGTCGCCGCGCAAACCACCAGGATTGGCGCTGGAAATCGGGGCCGCCATTTCTTGAAAAAAACCAGGACCGCCATACTTGCAAGTCCCAGCAACAGGGTGGGGAAATGAATTTCACCAAGATTGCGCACCGCCCCGGCCAGCAGGTTTAAAATAGAGTGGCCGGATTTCAGCGGTATGCCCGACAGGTGCTTCAACTGGCTGAACGCTATAAGAATGGCTGCGGCTGAGGTAAGCCCGCTGATCACGGCATGGGAAAGGAAATTCACCATAAAGCCCATACGGAGCAATCCCAGAGCGACCTGCAGGACGCCAACCATGACGCATAGCAGCACTACGGCGTTCATATATTCTGGCGAGCCCGGCGGGGCCACTTTCGCGCACTGGGCGAAAATGACCATCGAAACGATCGCCACAGGCCCCACGGCTAGATGCCTGGACGAACCAAAGAGCACATAGACAAACAGCGGAACCAGGGACGCGTACAGGCCCGTCACGGGCGGCAACCCCGCCAGGGCAGCATAGGCCATCCCCTGCGGCACGAGCATGACACCGACAATGAAACCGGCGGTCAGGTCGTTTCGCAGGTCGATTTTTTTATAGGCACGAAGCCATTCCCAGGCGGGGAAAATCCGGCTGAGCATATACTTCCTTCCCGTTCGACTGGGCTACAATCCCGCGCGCTCTATCAAATATAGCAGGCCTGTCATCGCCAGGGCCACCGGAATGACCACTACCCAGGGATTGACCTTGAACAATTGCGGAAGGGTCAGCGCCCCGAAATCGCCCTTTCCCAGGAACGATGTCAACTTGGGATACAGCGCGGCGAAAACAGCGGCGCCGGCCAGCATGCCCAGCACCCCCCCGAACAAGGCGTCCAGCGCGCCGTGGCCGACCGCCCCGACGGCGGTGCCGGGACAATAGCCCAGCGTGCCGAAGCCGATGCCGAAAATCAAGGCGCCGGGTATGGTCCTGCCCACCGAACCGGGCTTGGGATGCAGCGCCACCAAGCCAAGACTGCGCAGCAGGTGCACCCCGAGCATGCCGGTCACCATGGCCGACAACATGACCTTGACCACGGTAAAGTCCTCCAGGAGAAGTTGGCGGATGATAACGTCGTAATAGGTCACCCCGCCCTTCTGAAGGAAAAAACCGAATCCGATGCCGATCAGCAAACCAACGCCTAACTGAAGGCGGTTATTGGAACGAAGCGTAGTGAACATGACCGTCCTCCTTCAGGTGAGAATGTGGTAAATAAACATGGCCGAGAGAATCCCGCCCACGAAGAAACCTGCAGCCGCAATCCAGCCGCTGACGGCCAGTTGGAGCGTGCCGCTGATCCCATGGCCGCTGGTGCAGCCGCCCGCCCAGCGCGCCCCGAAGCCGGCACAGAATCCGCCGAACAGGGCCACAGCCAGCCGGGGAATAGCCCCGGCGCCTACCTCCGCCGCCCACAGGTCCGGCACCAGGTTCCAGGCGAACTGGCCGGACAAGAGCGCGGAAATAAAGGCACCCACAAGAATACCGGCCACCAGCATCCACTCCCAGTCAATCTGGGGCTTGAATTCCCGGTAATAGGGCTTTTCATCGACCTTGCCTCCCCGGAACAGGCGTTCCAACAGCCCCGCGCTGCGCGCGAAAGCCGTGGAACAGCCAAGCGGTTTGTCGGACAAGAGGAAAGCGACCCAGCTCAACATACCGATGCCCACACCCACCGCGTAAGGCGACCAGCGATCCATCATCAGATATTCCATGAGAATGTCCCTCCTAGTATTCGGTTCGCGGCCCGTGGGGAAGCGCGCAGGTGGCGCACTTGCGGGTCAGCCCCGCAGCGGTCCACCCCACCATGCCGCCTGCCATTACCATCAGATTTTTGTGACCCTGCCGTTGCAAAATGCTGCCGGCCGTGCAGGCGCGGGCCCCGCTCTTGCAGACAAGCACGGTCGTGACCTCCGGGTCAAGTTCCTGAAAACGGGTCCGCGTGTCGGGCAGCGGTATATGCAGCGTTCCCTCGATGTGGCTTTCCTTCCATTCATTCTGGGCGCGCACATCGAGGACAAGCATTTTCCCGTCACCGCTGTTGCACGAATTCTGCACTTCGCGGATGGTTATCGTCGGGATACGCTCTATGGGTTTGCCGCCGACAATCCACGGGCCCATGCCGCCGTCGAGATAGCCGACAACATTGTCCAGGCCCACGCGGCGTAGCATAACCGTCAGCGCAGGCACCTGGTCGTCTGAAACCGGTATCAGGATGATCGGCTTATCCTGCGGCAAAAGCCACCCGGCGAAGGTAGAGAAATTATGTTTCGCGTCGATATTCCACGCGCCCGGAATGTGGGCGCCACCAAAGGCGGCATAGTCACGAACATCGAGTATCGTATGGGCATCATCAAGCAGTTCTTCAACATCCTGGGGAGAAAGGCGCCGCGGCGAAGGCAACTCGGAAAACACCGCCGGGCCGCGCCGGTTGATCTCGGAACAACGGGCGAAATGGTCCGGCGCTTCCGGCATGCCGCTGAGCAGGGCTTTCTTGAACGCCTTCTCCGTGGGGTGCTGCAGGGCTGGATTATGCAACCGTTCATACCCGATGGTGCTGACCCGCATGGCGCCCATCGCTTTGCCGCAAAGCGAGCCGGCCCCGTGGGCCGGATAGATCAGGCAGGGATCGGGCAGTTTCATCAGCTTCTCCTGCAGGTTGGCAAACAGTTGCGACGCCAGTTCGTCACCCCGGCCCGGGAAAAGATCCGGACGCCCCACATCGCCCACAAACAGGGTGTCCCCGGTGAACACCACAACGGGTTCCGTACCCCGGGACTTGTCCGTAACCACATAGCAAATGCAGTCGGGGGTATGCCCCGGCGTGTCCAGGACATCGAAATGCATATCTTCAAGGTCGAATCCGTCCCCTTCTTTTACCGCTTCATGATCATAGTCGCAGTTGCCCGATTTCGGCGCGTAAATGGTGGCACCGGTGCGCTTTGCCAACTCCACGTGGCCGGAAACAAAGTCGGCGTGCAGATGCGTCTCCAAAATATGGGTGATCTTCAACTGCAACCGCCGGGCCGCTTCAATATAGAGATCCACATCACGGCTCGGATCCACAATCGCGCAGGTCGTCGTGCCCCCTACGAGGTAGGAAAGATGGGCGATTCCGTCCACATAATACTGTTCAATCTGCATAACCTATTCCTTTCTACGTTTAAACACCTGTCACTCTCGGAAATTTTGTGACTTCCTCTTTACCATTATACCCGCCTTAAGGCGTAGATTGTATATTCATTTTAGATTATTCATACACAATGTGCTGAATCAAGGCGGGAAGGGGGGAACCATATTCGATCTGCACTGTCCAGCCGTTTTCCCTAATTGATTTGCCCCTGCGAAGGTCATTCCGTTTGTTTTCGCGACATAAGGCCTGTGTCAAAGAGCACTTCCATAATGACGTGAAAAAGACCGGAATCCAGATGGGGAACGCTGATAAAAATGTCCTCCCTTCCCCCACGGCTTCAGAAGATGGGTTCCGGTCTTTTTGCGGCCTGGCACACCCTTCGATATCCGCCTTTTCTCCGTCGCAAAAAACCGGAATGACATTCCTACGAAGTGCCCTGAATGCCACGGGCTTGAAAACAGCAGGGAGAGTACCCCAAAATAACTTGGGTTACTATAAAACGCAAATGACACAAGATTCGGAGTTTTGTCTAAAAATGCTTACAACAATACTGATGGCCATCTTGCTGACGGAATTGCCCGGTGAACCCATGTTGCGCGCCGAGGACGCCACACATGTCAAGGTGTACTATGAGGCGGGCCGCTACGGGGGCTGGCCGGCCAACCATGGCATCTGGAGCTGGGGCGATGAAATTCTGGTGGGCTTCAGTCGGGGCTATTACAAGGACCTGGGCCCGACCCGCCACGCGATCGACAGAGAGAAACCGGAGGAATTCTGGCTGGCCAGGAGCCTGGACGGCGGCGAAACCTGGTCTCTGGAACATCCGACGGAAAAGGGCTTTCTCATCCCCCGGGGCAAATCCCTGCACGGCACCGAAACACCCGGTCAGACGCTTCCTCCGATCACAGACATGAAGGAGCCCATGGACTTTACGCATCCCGATTTCGCGCTGGCTTTCAGGATGGACAACATCGACGGGGGCCAATCTCGTTTTGAATATTCCTACGACCGGGGCCGGACCTGGAAAGGCCCGTACAGGCTGCCGGATTTTGGCACGCTGGGCACCGCCGCCCGTACCGATTACCTGATAAACGGAAAGCATGACGCCTTAATCTTCATCACCGCAGGCAAACAGAACGGCGAGGAAGGGCGGCCTCTGTGCGCGCGCACGACAGACGGCGGCATCACATGGGAAATGGTCTCCTGGATAGGACCGGAACCCGAAGGCTTCGCTATCATGCCATCCACGGTGCGCATTTCGGAAACCGAACTTTTTACCACGTTGCGCCGGCGGGAAGGCACGTTCCGATGGATAAGTGCCTGGCGCAGCCTGGACAACGGCGCCACCTGGACCCAGGAGAAAAACCCGGTGGACTACCTGGGCGAGGGCAACCCGCCCATGCTCAATAAACTGCGGGACGGGCGTTTGTGCCTGACCTATGGTTTCCGCGCCTATCCCTACAGCATCCGCGCGCGTATCAGCCAGGACAACGGCAAGACCTGGGGCCCGCAAATCATGCTGCGCGACGACGGCCGGGACCGCGATGTCGGTTATGTGCGCAGCGTGCAGCGCGCCGACGGTAAAATGGTGACCGTCTACTATTTCGATGATGAAATTTCAGGGCCCGAGCGCTATATCGGCGCCACCCTCTGGGATCCCGACAATCTTTCCGAAATCGTCAGCGGCAGCCGGGACCGGCAGCGCGCATTCTAGCGGATTATTGGCTCATCGCCGCACAAAATAAACAAGAAGTTCGGTACGTTGTTCACGCTCGTGTAAGCATGAGCATTATGACTCGTGGTTCGTAATCGTTCATCGTAATCGTTCATCGTAATCGTTCATCGTAATCGTTTATCGTAATCGTTTATCGTAATCGTACATCGTAATCGGTTTTTTGTATCACGTTGTTAATTACGAATTATAAGCGCGAGCACGAGTCACGAGCACGAGTCACGAGCACGAGTCACGAGCACGAAGCACGAGCACGAGCACG
>JAAYBJ010000208.1 GCA_012730105.1 Candidatus Hydrogenedentota bacterium | reverse complement strand
CTAGTTCCGTAAACGCCGTAACAATACCTTTTTCCAGAGACATCTATTTTTTCTCCTCTTCCTTTTCTTGCCCTGCGTCTCACAAAAAGCCCATCCTTTCGCGATTCACAAGCACACACATTTTTGGGGGCGATCCCACGACACGGGACCGCCCCGTTCTTCACAATTTATTTCAGTCTGCTGGAAAAAGCCAGCAGCGCCACCACACTGAGCCCGACCAGCAGCCAGTCGCCCAGCATGCGTTTAATAAGTTCCGGTGTTACCAGAACCTTTTCACTATCACAGCCGCAGCCACACCCGCAACCGTCGTCTTCACCTTCTCCCGCTTCACCTTCGCCTTCGATTGGATTCTCTCCTTCACCCGCTTCGCCTTCCATGGGCTCGCCCTCGATAATCGGTTCACCTTCGGCAGGTACTTCACCTTCGCCTTCGGCTTGCGCCTTCATCAGGAAGATATTGAGTTTGTAGGTCAAGCCTTCTTCTACTGAGGCCGAAACAGGACTGCTGTTGTAATATCCCGTGGCGGCCCCGTACAACCGGTAGGTGCCGGACGCAAGCCCGGTGTAAATGTAGGAGCCCGACTCGTTGGCGGTAACCCGGTTGCCGGGAATGCGATATACGAAGGCGTTGGGAATCGCCGCGCCCGTTTCCGCGTCGGTCACCGCACCGTGGATGATGGCGGGAACCACTGCGTCCTGCAGCAGGGTGTAGGTCTGCCCAGTCGCATAGGGCGCTTCCACCCGCACGGCGGCGTTCCGCCCCTCGCCGGACAAATTGACACTGTAAACCACCGTCACCAGCGTGCCTTCCGGTACAAGGGCGCCTTCTATGCCCGAGCTGATATGGAACCAGGAACCGCCTTCCGTGACCGAAGCCCGATAATGGGTATCCCCGTTGCCGATGTTGCGCACCAGGAATTGTGCCATCCCGGCCCTGCCTGAGACATGGCCGTGGATCGGTGTCAGTTCGATCACCGGTTCGGGTGTCACCCCGACCAGGATGTAGTTTTCGCGGGTTACGGTGGTCTGGCCGTTCAGGGTCAGGCGGACCGTGTACATGCCGGACTCCCGGTACACATGCAGCGGATTGCGTTCCGTAGCACGCTGTCCGTCGCCAAACTCCCACAGCCAGGTAGCGCCGTTGGGCACGTTCACCGAACGGTTCGTGAACTGCACGCCCAGCGGGGCGACACCCGCAACGGGATCTCCGGAGAAGACTATTGACGGCTGTCCGGGAGCCATGGCCACGCAGAGGCGCGCCGCGCCGTTATGGCACACCCCGGCAAAGACGTCCAGATAGGTGATGTCCAGCCGCGCGGGTATCCATTCCGCCTGGTAGGTTCCCGGCGCCGTTTGCGCCAGCAGGAAAGCCGGCCCGTTCTCGGGCCTGGCCACCACATACAGGGCCTGCGCCTGGTCGGCCGTGTAGACCTGCAGGCGGTACGTTTCGCCCACATAGACCGTGCCGCAGCTACCTACGGCGTTTTCCGTTGCCACACGGGTCAACACCGTCTGCGTAATGTTCCAGGACAGGGGTTGGGGCTGGTAATAGCCCAGCGTGTTGACCAGCTGGTCCGCTTCCTCCTGACTCGGTGCGCAGAGGGTGGCCGTCGCCTGGTCTATCGCCAACACAACCCGGTATTGCGAGGCCAGCGTGTAATTGCCCGCATTCATGTTAAAGACTTCGAGCCGGATCACGTTACGCGCCGCGCCCGAGGCGGGCAGCAGGAGCGCGACCACGGGCAGTTCGAACTCATAATACCCGTCAAGCACAGTATTTTGAAGATAAGCGAACTCGGTGCCGTTGAGATAGAGACGCGTGTCGTGGGCGGTATGGGTGGATCCGGAAAGGGCGGCGAAATGGATGGACACATTGGCCTTTTCCACGTTGTCCACGGTGAACCCGGAGGGCAGCAGGAATGAGGTTTCGATGACGCCCCGGTTCGTGCAGCCCGAATCCTCCATGGTCGCCTCGATCAACTGGCCACTCAACGTGCCCGTAAACAGGCCCCCCTCCGCGCAGGCGAATTGCACTTCCACCTGACGGACCAGGTCCACTGTGGCAGCGGAAATCATTCCGGAATCGGGATGCCCCGGGTTGTCTACGAGATAGCGCAGGTCGGGCACGGCGCGCACCACGATACTCGTGCCCGGTTCGAGCCGCGCGTGGTCCACATTGGGCACGAAAACGACAAAGTCGTCCAGCACCTCATCACTGAAGACCCGCAGGTCCGTGATGGGATCCGTGCCCGTATTGGTGACGCGCAGGGTCGCCGCCAGGCTGTTCGGGTCATTCGGCCCTTCCTGGACGATGGTGAGGTCCAGCGCGGGCCGGGCAACGGTAATCTCGATGGCGTTATCGAAAGTCTGCTCTTCTGCGCCCACCCGGGTGTGCAACCTTGACGTGAGCGCGTACTCCGCGCCCGGCGCCGCGTCCTGGGCATGCACCATGAGCCGCACGTCCAGCGATGTGCCCGGCGCCACGGCCACATAGCCGCCGTCAGCGCTGCCCGGTCCCGTAAAATCGACCGCCAGGTCCGCAGGCTGATCATCGAGCAGCTCGATCATGAATTCCCGCGAAACGATATCGTAGTTGGTAAGGGTCACCACGCAGGCCTGGTTATAGTCGCGCTGCACTTCAAAACGGTAATCGTCCATATACCGGACGCAGGTGCCGATCACCCGCCGCGTCACGCCGGAGGTGCCGGTAAAGGTCACGTCCGCACTATTCGTGGCCACGGCATCGGGGCAGTAGATCACCTGCACCTGGTGGGACGCGCCCGCCGCGAGGCTGTAGCCGGCCGTGCCGGGATCAATGGAGAACAAGCCCGCCGGCACCGTGGCCGTCCCTTCAAGCAGGCCGGTTCCCGTGTTCTGCACGGTGAATGCTGCCGTACGACACGTGCCGATCGGCACGTTGTTGAAGAATAACGTCATGGGCATAATGGTAAGAATGGGCACCGGCTCGCCTTCACCTTCAACGGTAGGCTCACCTTCGGGCCAGACTTCGCCTTCACCTTCAACGG
>JAAYBJ010000207.1 GCA_012730105.1 Candidatus Hydrogenedentota bacterium | reverse complement strand
TTCGCGTGTGAACGGGGCGATACGGTGCAACGGCTTCTGGAGACCACGACCAGCCTGGGCGCGACTACGAGCGCGTTGCGGGTGCGCGTGAGCGGCGTGATGCCCTTCGAATTCGATGATTTCCGGGTGTGCAGCCGCAGCATTCACGCGAGTCTGTCCATGGTCTTCACCTACGGCCCGGCGAATCAGTTGGCGACCATGACCACCTCCGGTGTGACTTCGTCGTATACCTACGATCCGTGGGGACGTTTAGCCTCGCGCAGCGCCACAATCGGCGGGCAGAGCTACACGGCCACCTATACCTATCGTTTCGGGGACAAACTGCAGCGGATCGACAGCAACTTCCCGGGCGAAACACCCGTGGTGCTGTACAATTACGACGGCCTGGGCAAACGGCGCCTGAAAGCCATTGGTAATGACACGACCTACTGGCGCTGGGATGCGGGCTATTCCGTACTGGCCCAATACCAAGACACCACGCCGGATTGGGGCATCAGCGGCTTTGACCGCTTCTTCGTGCCCTTCGGCCATACCGCCCTGGCCGAGGCCGACCTGGATGCCAGCGGTGTGCCCGCCAATGCGGCCTACACCTACCTCGCTCATGACCATCTGGGGACCAGCACCCATGGATATGACCAGTCCAAGACCGTGGTGTCTCAGAACGTACACTTACCCTTTGGGCAACGGAGTTATGTCTATGGCAATTCCCCGTACCATGAGTTCACGGGCAAGCCTTGGGACGCTGAGTCGCAGATGTATTATTTCCCGTATCGCTACTACAGTCCGAGTATGAACCGCTGGACAGCACCTGATCCGGTGGGATTGATTGATGGGCCGAATGCGTATGGGTACACAAGGGGAGATTCTATTAATAATTTTGATGTCCTAGGCCTTTTTATTAATTGTGATGAGGATCCGTGTAATGATTATAGAAATGGTGCATGTAGAAAAGATGGAGAAGACTGGTTAGATTGTGCAGGTCGAATGGCGAAGTCCTGTTTGCATTGTATGAATCTAGATGTCTGTACCGGACCATGCACATCTTGTTTTTTTGCTGGCTTGAGCTGTGATGGTTGTATCACTTGTTTAGTTGCAGCAGGCGGAGTAGCGGCTGGCTGTGGTTATGGTGCTATGTTATGGTGTTTAATTCCATGCAAGTAACATATTTAAGATAACTTATTGAAAATAACAAGATGTACTATATTGAAAATTATATATTGCTCATGGATAGATTACTAAAATCTGTTTTACTTTACATTTGTGAAATAAAATCAGAGAAAGATTTAAGTGGCATATAATGAGTAGAGTAAAAATAATAAATATACATATATGTCCATTTTGTGGATTATGGACAACAGAAGAAATTTATAAAATGCTGATCAGATGTCTATCGTCTCCATATTGTATTATATCAATACTAGTTAATAATAAAAACAGGGTTTTTCGATATCCAATTTGTCCAATATGTCATACTAATCTGGGGCAATTCAGGGACAGACCACGAAATAAGCCATAATGATGGACAATTTTTTGAAAAGTGACGTGCTTTTGACTCCGGAAATAGTGAAGTCTCTGCCTTCGCAGGTGCGCGAGGGACAGTCCCGGCTTGTGCGCCGGGGCGTACTCGCTACGCTCGCAGGGGACAGTCCCTCGCTTGCGAGTTTTACGAGCCGGGTCTATGACCCCTTTACGGACGGTGACTATACCACCAGCCCGGCGTGGACGGTGAAAGCAAGGATGACTTACGTTGCCTTTACATCCCCCGGTGCTGAAGCGCCACCCCCCTCGAGGGGGGACCTTTCAGGGCGCTCATCAGGGGTGTGTAACGCAAGGACATTCCCCGAGAGAATATCCGGGCGTGGAATAAGACGGTTCGTATCCGCATATTACCCAAGGCATACTCCGCAAAGTCCCCCCTCGAGGGGGGTGGCGCGGAGCGCCGGGGGATGTATCTTCCCGGGGCGATACCGGCATTTGTCTCTTTCATCGAATCGAAAGATAAAGAACCATCTGGCGACCATGACCACGTCCGGCGTGACCTCGTCCTATACCTACGATCCGTGGGGGCGTTTGGTGTCAGTATGCGCAACCGCTCACGTGTTTTGCCGAGACGCTGCTCAAAAGTATAAAACTGCCGAAATACAACATCGGTCTGGGTTTCTGCTTCTGGAAGACGATGAGAGACCCTTGCTGTGCGGAGTCACGTTATGCAAAAAAATGAGTCTACAACGTGCAGGTTTAAAGAAGTGTGCAGCATAAAGATGCTGTTGGCAGTGATAATTATGCCTGTGTATTTAGGAAGCGTTCTCTATCAATGGTATATAACTCTGCTCAAGGTTAACGGGGACAGGCGTCTATTATAATTTGTTACACACAGAAAGTGGATACAGGCATGATCGCGTTGTGGTGGATAGGGCCTTGTAATGAGCAGTTTTTGAAGTCGGCTGTTGTCAGACTCTGTTTCCATTATCAGGCGCCAGCATACATTGTTACGCCAACGTGGGTCAGTTCCTTGTCCGTGGGTTACTTATTGGGCAGGCGTAAAAGGAACTCTATTTGTATCCCGGAAACAGGGATATCGGCCCCTTCCCTCGTTAAATCCTTCTCGGGGGGGGGGGGTGACGGTTACAAAGACTGTCATGGTGTCGGATATTCCGCCTTATTTGTCAATTTGTGGTAACATAGCGGGAAACGTAAATCGGTGCTTTACACGTCCAAAACGAGTGCGTGGTAGACATTCACAACAAAACATCACGCAGAATGCTGAAAGTCAGGTATGCATTTCGATTGGGATCCGGGAAAAGCCAAAAGCAACGTAAGAAAACACGCGTTATCATTTGAAGAGGCAGCTACTGTTTTTTACGATCCGCTTTCAGCGACCTTTGATGATCCGGACCATTCAGACGAAGAGAGCCGGTTTATTACGGTGGGCTATTCGTCACGGAATCGTCTATGCATCGTTGTATATGCTGAGCGGGAAGACACATTACGGATAATCAGTGCGCGTCCGGCAACTGAACAGGAAAGAAAACGCCATGAAGAAGGGACAAAATAAGATGCGTTCCGAATATACGTTTGACTACTCCAAGGCTGTCCGAGGCAAGTATCACAAGCGTTTATTGGCGGAAAATTCCTCCATAATCGTCCTTGAACCCGATATTGCGGAAGCATTTCAAAATTCAGAAGCGGTAAACACCGCATTGCGGTCGCTTCTTAAACTTGCCAACACAACCCAACATCTGACAAATCAACCGCGGGGCTGATCGGCGGTTACCTGTAACGCGCCCACCTATCGCGTCACATTTCTACTCTGGCCTGTACGTCAGGGTCGGTTGCCGGGTGCGCAAAAGTATAGTTGTTGTTCATGTTTTTTGGGGGAAAGGGGGGCTGGCTTCGAAAATGCTGGAGTTTTTCCTCCATCCCTGCCGGGATGGGGAGCAAGGTGGGTTGTGTACCGATGGTGTCGCTTCGCTCGACCACCGGCTACTGGCTTTCATCCCTCCGGGATACGATTGAAATAGATGGAAATCCAACGCAAGCATTGCCCGCAACCCGGTTAGGTATGTTGTTCACGCTTTAGCGTGCTATGTTGTTCAAAGCCTTTGTGTTAATACGCACACTAACGTGTGAACAACATACTCTGAATATTTTCTTTCTGGGGTGTGGGCAAGACTCACGTTAGGCTATTAGTACGTTCCACGAAAGCGGGGACAGGTACCGGTGCGCTGTGCGGGGCGAAGAGTAACAGGCGTAGGACTTTTGGGCGCACCGTTACCAGTCCCCGTTTTCGTTCGGGTTCAATTCCGGGGGATAGTATTTCTGATGGAAAAGCGTAGTAACTACGGCTTACCCCATTTGGCAAGGGGGCATAGTTCCGGGGGTGCCTCGCGGGCAGTTTCCCGGCTTCCGGGTGTCAGCAGGACCGCCAGGGTTTCCGTTTCGCCCTTGGAAAGTTTCACATGGAACCCGACCTGGCGGATATCCGGGGTGGCAAGATCCCAGTCTTCACGGGGTTCCGTGGAGAAATATTGGAGCCTGGCCCGACTGGGGGAAAGTACATCGATAAACAGGCGCTGTCCGTTATGAGTCAGCACGGCGCTGCCTGATTTATTTTTGGTCATTTCCGCGGGGGTGGTCATGGCCCAGCACACGCGCGCCTTGGTGTCCCCAGCGGTGATCTCATCCTGTACCAGTACCCGTCCATCCGGAAGCAGCCGGAATCCGCGCGCGGCTTCCGAGAGTTGCCCCTCATATACGGATTTCAGATCCAGTATCGTAAAGGCGTTAGCGGGATCCGCTGAAAAGGCCTTGATGTCACCACGCCCCTTGACCCGCTGCCCCTGTTTATTGACGGTAAGCGTATTGTGGCTGCTGTTGTGATAGCGGTAGATGCGCCAGCGGTCGGAGTCCTGGGACATGTTCCAGAGATTCAACCCTCGTGCCTCGAGGTCGCCATAGCCCCGGCCCATGATATCCACGGCCCAACGGGTGTCGTCGGCCTCCAGAATGAAGGAGCCGATATCCATATGCCCGTGATTCGCGGAGGGGGTGCCGCCTTTGACCGCAAGGAACACCGCGTTGGGATCCGTCCACGATGTTCGGTGTATGGTCACGGGATTTTTTCCTTCCCCTTTCCAGTGCAGGGGCTGGCTTGGTGTAACGGATGGCCGGCCGTCCCACCAGAGCAGGAGCAGGGGCAGGAAACGGCTTTCCGCCGAGGCCTCGCCGCGTAAGGCTTTTTCCAGCCAGGGGTGGTCAAGGTGGAACAGGCCCGGGTCATCCAGCCGACGGGCGAACCAGTACACCGCCGGAAAACACCGGTTGCGCGAACCGCAATCGCTGAAGGTGAAATGGTTGCCCGTGGGCCCGGTCATATACAAGGGGAACGCGCCGGTTTCATGGAATCCTGGGAAATCGACCAGCCCGAAATCAGTGGCAAGCGCGGACTCCAGTGCGGCAATGCCAAGGACGTTATAGGTCGTGCCGTATTCCCAATAGCTCGGTCCCTCGGGATAGACGCCATCGGGCTGGTAGGACTTCATGGCATGGGGCAGGCCGTCGAGTGCCCGGGCAATCACCCGCACGGCGAGCTCGGGGTCATGTTCCAACACCGCCAGGGCGCCCATCATAAGCCCGGCATGACACACCTGGTTCCAGTTATTGTCACGGAAGGCCCAACTGTCGTGGCCGTTGAAAGAGGGCGCAATCCCTTTCTCGATAATTGCCGTACGGATGGAGGCTTCCTGTTCCTCCGTGAGTAGCGGGAGCAGCCAGTCATAGCCGATGGCCAGGGCGGCGGTCATTTCCGCCACATCGAGGAAGTGGGACGGGTTCCAATCCAAAAAGGCAGTTACGGCTTCTATTTCCCGCACCGCGCGTGCGGCATAGTCGGATTCCCCGGTGACACGGTAGACGAAACAGAGGGACAAAATGCGCCGCAAGGCCTCGCGGGACACCGATAACAGGCGTTTCCCCGACTTTTTGCGTATGACCGGCGTTTCGTCAAGGATGCTGTCGGCCTGCTTACGGATAAGCGCAAAAAGTGACTGCTTCGTTTCATGGGCGGCAATTTCACCCCGTATCCGGACGTCATCCGCGGCGGACATCAAGAGTCGGGGATGATCTGCCGCATCGCCGATGCGGGCGCGCACCTGGTCTTCCGTCTCCGAAGCGGTGGCGAAACAACAAAGAAGAAGTACGGCAGTTATAGTCAGGGCTGTCTGTTTTGGCATGGCTTGTCCTTATTTTCCTGCGGTATGTGTAAAACATACTATACGAGTATGGGGACGGAGGTGCAAGGGCATGCGGATAACTGGACATGTGAATGGTATCGGCAGCGATTGTTCCTGCTGCGACAGGAATTTCATAATGGGGGGCCGCAGGATTGTGCTTGGGGTTTTCCCCCGAATATAATGTTCTTATGACGAACAAAATCTTGCATAAGTTTCTTGTTGTAGTTTTTCTGTTTCTTTTCGCGTTTCCCCTGCATGCCCAGGACGGGGTGGTGCTGCTGCACGGCTTGTGCCGCACCGATTCGAGCATGCGAAAAATGGAGGTATCCCTCCAGGAGGCCGGGTTCGTCGTGGAAAATGTGGGCTATCCCTCCCGCACGGCATCCATTGAAGCACTGAGTGACGACGCGATTGGCGCCGCGTTGAAAAGCGAAAAATTGAAGGAATGCCCGAAGATACATTTTGTGACCCATTCCCTGGGCGGTATTCTGGTGCGTAGCTATTTCGCGCGGCACACCTTTGATCGTCTGGGCCGGGTCGTGATGCTGGGCCCGCCGAATCGGGGAAGCGAGGTGGTCGATTCCCTCAAGTCCTGGACGCTGTTCCAAAAACTGAACGGTCCTGCGGGGAACGAACTGGGAACGGAGGCGGGCTCTGTCCCGAATGCCCTTGGACCGGTGAATTTCGAGTGCGGAGTCATCGCGGGCGACCGTTCCATCAACTGGATCAACAGCCTGGCCATGATTGACGGGAGGGATGACGGAAAGGTGTCCGTGGAACGCACCAAGGTGGCCGGCATGAAAGAGCACCTGGTTGTACATACCACCCACACCTTTATGATGCGGAATAAAAAGGTGATTGCGGCCACCATCCGTTTTTTGAAGGCAGGCAGTTTCGTCCCGGCGTATCCTTAAGAAGGTGCCAGGGGCGGCGCGGGTCGGCCCGGTCAGTTGGCCGTGGGCCCGCCTGCCGGCTGGGACGCCGGTTCGGCGGCGAGGGTATCCTGCCTGAACGGTTTGTCCTGTTCCAGCAGCCAAGCGAGTCCGTCATCCAGAATCTGCACCACGATGGCGGCGTCGCTATCCCGAAGGCCCGGATGGTCGCAGGGATACCACCGGATTTCTTTGGGTTCACCCAGTGCGGCATACAATTCGTTGCCGGCTTCCGGGCTGACCAGTGTGTCTTCGGAGCCGTTCAGCATCAGTATCGGACGCCCCGCGGTGCCCGCAGCGTAGCGCTTGGGATCGGCCGGCTTCATCATGAAGGCGACCACCTGTTTGCCCAGCCAATGCAGCAGGGAATTGGGTACCGCATTCTTGATAAGCGGCGCGTCGAGCATGGTCCGGATATTGGCGCCGCCGACGACCAATACGCTTGCGCGGATACGGTTGTCAAACGCGGTAGCGGTGGTGCCGGTAATGGCGCCGTAACTCGCACCCACCAGGTAGACGCGCTCCGGGTCGATTTCCGGGTGGGTCTGCAAATAATCAATCAGGCGGCGCGTGTCGTTGATGGTTTTCCAAGGGCGCTTGCGGAAGGCCACGGCGGAGTTCCAGATGCCTTCCACCTCGCGGTCCCCCTGCATGGACTGGTCGAAACAGGCCATGGCAAAGCCAGCCTCGTTGAAGGGCGTGCAGATCTGCTGTAGGAAGCCCTTGCTCTGGCCGATGCCGTGCAGAAAAACAATCGCGGGTACCCGGCCTTTGCGTTCCGCGGGAAGGGTCATCAGCACAGGCATGGACTCATTCGGTCGCGTGTCCATGGTGAATAGCACCTTTTCAAAGCGGCGGGGGCGGGAAATGCCGAAGAGTTCAATCGTATCGTTGATTTGGGCAACCTCCTGCACCTGGACATTAAAAGGAAGGGAGGGGTCATAATCGTTGAAATAGGTACTATCCGCCCATATTTTCGCGACCAGCAACAGTACTATGATCGCCAAAAACACGCCGCCGATTATTTTAAGTGCTTTGCGCATGCCAACGCTCCTTGGTTTGCCGGGTCTCTGTATGGCTCTTCTTCAGTTTGGGTGCAAAATAGCCCCTCTGCGTTGCTTATGATAGAACAAAGGAACGCAGTGCTTCAAGGTGCCCTGAACTGGTTGGATTTCTCTTCGTCAGGCAAAACCCGGGTGGCGCGTGTCAGTCCAGGCTTGCTTTCGCAAGTTCGTCCAACTCATATTGAATGCTCTGGGTGACCGGGAAACGGAATCCCGTTTTGGGGTCAAGGTCCAGTTCCATGACTTTCAACGCCACCGGGTGCTGGTCGCGTTTCCATTGGCTGGCGGCGAAACGCCTGGCAAAATCAGCCGCCCATAGGCGCATTTGCTTCGGGTCGTGCTCCGGGAAGCGCAGGCAGGCCATGCGCCAGCAATCGGCCAGGGACAGGCGTTTCCTGGCATAGAGGTACAGCAGGTCGTCCAGAACGGCATAGGGCATCAGGTCCGCTTCATCGGTCTGTCCCGGCGCCAGTTCCGCGCTGGGCGGAATGTCGAGGATGGCCCGCAGCGCGGTGAGGCCGTCGCGTTCGGACAGGTATTCCAGCATCTGGGAGACGACGGTTTTCGGCACGTTCGCAATGGGGGAGTACCCTCCCTGGTTATCGCCGCCGGTAGTGCTGTATCCCACGGCGGCTTCGCTCAGATTGGAGGTAACCAGCAACAGCCCGCCCACGCTGTTGGCCCAGTTGAGCATCATGGCCCCGCGCACGCGGGCCTGGAGGTTTTGCCGGGCCATGGGCGACACCTTGTCTTTGCCCTCCACAATTTCGGCGGCCTTGTCCAGGGCGATCCGCGTTTCTTCCTCGATGGAGACCACCTTGAAAGGCACATGCAGTTCTTTGGCAAGAGCACGCGCGGCGTCCTGAGTGGCGTCACTGCTCAGGGAACCGTTGGGCAGATAGAGCGTGTTCACATAATCGGCAAAACGCTTGGCATCGCCGCCCTCCCGCAGCATTTTTGCAGCGCGTACGGCGAGCAACAGGCACAGGGCGCTGTCCCGCCCGCCCGACAAAGCGACGAGGAACTTCTTGAATATACCGACTTTTTCAAAATAGTCGCGCAATCCCAGCGCGAGCGCATCAAAGAGTTCGTCCAGCGCCGGGTTGCAGTCGCGGTGTCTTTTGCGCGCGGAAGGAATGTAATAACTTGCAGGCTGCTGTTCCACATAATTCCGCATGGGGGACGGCGTGAAGCCTCCTTGTGCCGCGTCAATATAGCCGGTACGGTCATTAACGCCCGCGGCGCCCGCATCCTGGCGCCAGGTGGTATTCTCCATGCGAAGACGTTCAATTTCGCCCAGGTCCACCACCGCGTTTGCCAGGGTCCACGCGCGCTTGGAGAGGATGGGGCCTTCACCGGCGAGGCGGTAAGGGGTGGCGATCAGGCCGCCGCCGTCAAAGACGAGGCGGCTGTTGTCGCAGCCGAGGAGGTTGGCGTAGGCATAGACGCATTTCAGGTTGGAAGCGGCGCTCATGACGAGGCGCTTGCGTTCTTCGTTCTTGCGCGGGGTGAAGGGGGAGGCGCTGGGGTTGCACACGATTTCCGCGCCTGCGCGCACCCGTTCGCGGGCGGGCGACGCCGTACTCCACAGGTCCTCGCAAATTTCAGCCGTGACACTGCCAAAGGGGAGCCGGAAGACCAGGTCTCCTGCGGGCACGCCGTTGATGGTCGTAACGCCGCCCTGCCAGGAGGTCCAGTTGCGGGCCTCGTAAAAAATGCTGTAGGCGGGCAGGTATTTTTTCAGTACAAGCCCGTAAATAATTTTGTTGCTGATCATCGCCGCGGCGTTGAAGATCATGGAATTGTGGAGCACGGGCAGTCCGACCAGCACGGCGATATCTTCGCAACAGGCGGCTATCTCCGCAAGCGCCGCCCAGCTCTGGTGCGCGATGTCGGGCCAGAAAATCCGGTCCTCCAGGCTGTACCCCGGGATGCCGAGTTCCGGTGTCACCAGGAGATGGGTGCCCGCCTGCCGGGCCGCTCCGATGACTTCCGTCAGGCGCGACTTGTTCCCGGCGAAGTCGCCCACCTTCACGGATACTGCCGCTACGCCGATATTTATCAGACGCATCGTTGAACCTTTCCTGTGCCATCCATAGGGGCGGAGACCCCGCCCGGTGAAATTTTGTCCGGTCGTCAATGTCCAAATTAAGGGTCCCAACCAGGAAGTGGATAACCGTGGTTTACACAAACAAAGCGATGGAACGCCTGTCCGGTTCCCAATCTGTCGCGAACAGGGCGCCCGCCGTTTTTTTACGCCGTACCTTCCGGATTGATCAGCATCCTGTCTTTCATCTCTCCCAGGCGGGGCGACAGCAGCACTCTATAAATCTCCGGGTTTCTAAGGCGCTTATATTCCTCCGGGAGGCGCTTCTGTTCCGCCAAGGCGCGTTCCCGTATGGCCAAGGCGGACAATGGCGGCCGCACGCGTTTTCCTTTTTCAAAAACCGTTTCCAGCAGTGATTTTGCCGACACGGCGTTTTCAAGGTGCCGCGCCGCGTGGGGATGTTTTTGGGCGCGTCCCGGTATGGCGCCTTCCCCGGGCCACGCTTCCGATTCGAGGTACAATACGTCGCCCAGTGGCTGTCCGGCGGCGTCATAGTAGCGCACCAGGTTTTTGCGTCCCGGGTCCGTGGCCTTCTCGAAATTGGAGGTGACTTTCATGCGCGGCTGCCACTCGCCGTTTTCATGGATGGCCACCAGTTTGTATACACCGGGAAGCGCCGGGGCGTCATAGCCGGTAATCAGTTGTGTGCCCACGCCCCAGGAATTGATCTTTGCGCCCTGGCGCTTGAGGTCCGCTATCAGGTCCTCATTCAAATCATTCGAGGCGACAATGAGCGGTTCGCCAAAGCCCGCTTCCATCATCATGGAATAACAGATTTTGCTGAGTTTTGCCAGGTCGCCCGAGTCGAGCCGCACCGCGGGGCGTATGGGAATGCCCTGCGCGCGCATTTCACGAAAAACCTGTATGGCATTAGGGAACCCGCTTTTTACCGGGTCATAGGTATCCACCAGCAGCACGCAGCGGTCGGGATAAAGGCGTGCGAATTCGCGGAAGGCCTCGAGTTCCGAGGGGAAACTCATTACCCAACTGTGCGCGTGGGTGCCGGCCACGGGGATGCCATGTATTTTTCCTGCGAGCACATTCGAGGTGGAGGAGCAGCCGCCAATGTAGGCCGCCCGGGACGCGCTGACGCCCCCGTCAGGGCCGTGGGCGCGCCGCAGCCCGAACTCCATGACCGGGTCATCCTGGGCGGCCAGGCAGACACGGGAGGCCTTGGTGGCGATGAGGGTCTGGTAGTTGACCATGTTCAGCAGGGCCGTTTCCACCAGTTGCACTTCCAAGATGGGGCCCTCCACTTGAATGACAGGCTCGCTGGGGAAAACGCAGTCGCCTTCCGGAACGGCGCGCACTGTGCAGCAGGGGGTAAACCCGCGCAGGTAGTCAAGGAAAGCCTCTTCAAAGGTGCCCAGCGAACGCAGATAGGCCAGGTCATCTTCGCTAAACCGCAAGTGCTCGAGGTAGTTTAAAAAGTCTTCGAGACCGGCGGCCACCGCATAGCCCGTGTTCGGGGGAAGGCTGCGGAAGAAATAGTCAAAACTGACCGCCTGCCCCGTCCGGCCACTTTTCCAGTGACCAGCCATCATGGTCAGCTGGTAGAAGTCGGTCAGCAGCGCCATATCTTCGCGCAGGAACCAGGGATGTCGCGGGGTATTCATGTGAGGCATTCACTTTTTATGATCGTGACGCCCGCCTCTTCCAGGTTTTTAAGGACTTCCGTTGTGTTGGCGGGATTGACGGCACGCACGGCATCCTGCACGAGCAGGACCGAGAAGCCCTCCTTCAACGCGTCAAGTGCGGTGGCTCTTACGCAGTAATCAAGCGCCAGTCCCGTAACGAATACGCGTTCCACCCTGCGGCCACGCAGTTTGGCAGCCAGCCCGGTACCTTCAAAAGCGCTGTAGGCGTCCTTTTCCGGGGTGACTGCCTTGTCCACGATCAGGGCGTCAACGGGTATGCGCAGGTCGCCGTGAAACTCGGCTCCGGGCGTGTCTTGGACACAGTGGGTGGGCCAACTGCCATCCTTGTATTCCGGCGAATAAGAAAAACTGCAGTGTTCGTCCGGATGCCAGTCCCGGGAGAAGACAATATGGTCGAAGGCTTTTTGCATGCAGTTGATGACGCGGACAACACGTTCCCCTTCCGGAACGGCAAGCGCGCCGCCGGAGCAGAAATCGTTTTGAACGTCAACAACCAGTAATGCGTCCTTCGCGGTCACCTGCAACATCTGGCGTTATCCTTGAAATACTTGCTGGGCGATAAAAATAATCTTGTCATGATCGAATGCCACCGGCGGCAGGTCCGATACCGGAAACCATGCGGCCTCCGCGGCGTCGTCCGCTGCCCCCAGGGGCGCGGGTAATGGTATAAATCCGTAAAAAGCCACCGAGATGCTGCGACCCCGAGGGTCGCGTCCGGGATCGCCAAAGGTATAAAACTGTTTCAACGGTATGCCGGCAAGGCCGGTCTCTTCCTCCAATTCACGGGCGGCGGCCGCGTCCAGTGTTTCCTCCATATCAAGAAAACCGCCGGGCAACGCCCAACTCCCGGCAAAAGGATTATTTTTTCGCCGGATAAGCGCCACCTGTCGGTTCCTGTCCCGACCCGAAAAAACTACCGCATCCACCGTGACCATGGGACGAGGATAATCATACACATAAACGCTCACGTCTGCCCAATCTTCTAGTTGTATAAAAGATCATACCCCAAAAGGGAAACATGCTTCACCTTTTTCCTGTGATTTTGTCGCGCGGTTTCAGTGGAAATTGGTTGCAGGGAGTATCCAATTATGCCGGCGCGTTTTGATGTGTGTCGTTTCCAGGTCCGCCTGCGGGTAAAAGAGCCCTTTGTACGCGTGCGAGTCGTCCGGCCCCGGATTGCTTTCAGCGTGTTTTCAGTGCGTGAAAGGCTTGGGAAACGATCTTAATTCGGGTCGGATTGAAAATGTCCCGGGTCGAAGGTATCCATAACCGCCAGGATATCCTCGGCCTTGAATGGTTTTATCAGGAAACCGTCCGCACCTGAAGTGCGCATTTCCGCAGAATGCTGTTCCACGGCTTTTGCCGTGACAATGTACACCTTGATTCCGGCCAGACGGTTGTTGCTTCTGATTTTGCGGCACAATTCCCAGCCGTCCGTATCGGGCAGGGCAAGTTCAAGCATGACCAGCCAATGCCTGCCCTCCTCCGCCAGTTTCAACGCATCCTCGCCGGTGAGGCAATAGTCCACCTGATAGCCCTCTTCCTTGAGGCAGCGCTTGATGAACAGGCAGGTTTCTTCGTCATCATCCACATACAAAATCCGGCTACCAAGGGTGTGTTCCTCGAAAGTCTTCTGCCCGAGCGCGTAATGAATGCCGCTGAGCAGGGTGCTTTTCCTGAAACTGCGTTTGACCCGAGCCGCTACGCGGTTCCTGAACACCTCGTACAAACGGTCATTGTCCGTCAGGATTACGATAGGAACGGAGGCGGAAAGCGGTTCGGAGAATATCTCGTCGAGCAGCATGGTGCCCGTGGGGCCCGATTCCGTGTCCACGATAACGCAGTCCGGGTTATATTTGTGCGCCAGGGTGGCCGCGGCGGCCGGGTAGGCGGCATGAATAATATCCATGCCCTCTGATAACAACGCCTGGCGCACCTGTGCGCTCAACGCGCGATCCTGCGAAACCAGCTCAACCAACAAATGTGTTTCCGTCGGCAGCGCCATCTGCCGTTGTGCTTCCTCAAAGGTTTCGGCCTTTTCATAGCGGGGAAGGGTGAACCGGAACGTGGTGCCTTTGCCTTCCTCGCTCGATACCGTAATGCGTCCGCCGTGCAGCCGCACGAAATCCTGGGCAATCGACAGGCCGATGCCTGTGCCGCCGTATTTTCGCGTGGAGGAACTGTCGTATTGGTAAAAGCGGTTGAATACCTTGTCCTGCGCCTCCTTGGGGATGCCTATGCCCGTGTCGATCACGGAGAAATGCACATCCTTTTTGCGGACCTCCACGTCAATGGTGACGGATCCGCCGTTGCTGTTGAATTTAACCGCATTGGAGAGCAGGTTGTTGAACACCTGGCCTAGTTTGCCCTTGTCGCCTTCTATCAGAATCGGGGGGGCGACGGGCGCATCGGACGGATCATGGACATTCAGGTGCAGGCGTATCGATCTGCCGTCGGCAACCGGACGCACGGTCTGCATGCTTGCGAGAATACAATCCACCACGTCAAAGGGGGTAAACAACATCTCCTCCGAACCGCGGTGCAGCCTGGCAAAGTCGAGCAGGTTTTCGATCAGCGTCACGAGCTTTTCCACGTTACGCATGGTGATGCCGAGATATTCACGCTGCAGGTCGGTAATGGGGCCCGCTTTATTGTTCATAATCATGTCGGTGTAACCCATGACGGCAACCAGCGGCGTGCGGAGTTCGTGGGATACGTTGGAAAGCAGGTGGGTCTTCATCTCGTCCAGGGATTTTAATTCCACGTTGGCGGCATGCAGTTTTTCCCGCGCCTGATTCACTTCCTGAAGGGATTGTTTCAAATTTTCCAACAGCTGGGCGTTACGTATCGCTGCGGCAAGGTGCGGCGCCATCTGCTCGAATATCTCGGCATGGCGCTCCGTAAAACCACCTGCCATGTCGGAACCGAAGGAAAGGGCGCCCGCGATGCCGTTCGCGGCGTGCAGCGGCACGCAAAGAATACTGCGCACGGACGGGGGGAACTGGTAACGTATGGGCAGGGAAGAAGCCACCAAGTCCTTCACCAGCAGGTATCGGCACTCCTGGGCCACCCAGCCCGCGCAGCTGTTGTCGTCGTCCATGCGCGGGAACATTGCCGGGCCTTCCGTCGGTTCCGGCCATAGTTGCCGCGTTTCAAAAGTGCCGTCGCTGAGTTTCAAGGATACGGCAGCGTAGTCAAACTCGGCAAGATGCCGCACTTCCCGGGTCAGGTTCTCATAGACCAGGCCCGCCTCCACGCTTGAATTCACCACATTGGCAATCTGGTTGATGGCGGCGATGCGTTCAGCCCGTTCCTGCACTTCCCCTTCAAGTCTTACATTGCGGGTTACGTCGCGGAAGGAACCGTCCGTGCCGGCGAACTCGTTCTGTTCATCAAAAATGCGTGTTCCTGAAAACTCCACGCAGGCCATCTCGCCATCAGGCCGTTTCAGCCAGACGCGGGCGTTTTCAACATAGGGCGAACCGGTCAGCGCTTGGGCAATCCGGTCGTATTCGGCGCGGTCGACAAAGAAATCGCCCAGTTTTTTGCCCAGGATATGCTCGTAATTGTCGTATCCCAGGATCGCGGCCCCGGAGGGATTGATAAAGGTGATCCGGTCTTTTGCATCTGTCTGAAACCGGCCGTCACGCATGGAGGTGACCAGGCTGCGGTATTTCTCTTCGGATTCCATCAGGTGGCGCATGTTCGTGCGCAGTGCCGAGGCCATCTGGTTGAAGGAAGTTGCCAGTTCTTCTATTTCATCCCCGGTTTCGATGCGCAGTTTCAACTCAAAGTTGCCCTGGCGGATGATCTGGGCGCCTTCGTTAAGGAGGGACACGGGGCGAATGATGCTGTTGTTAACGATACGGTAGGCAACCATGCAAAAGAAGCCGATCACCAGCGCGCTCACCAGCAAGGTGGCCGCGGCGGCGATATTTATGGTGGCAAAGACACCGGGGGTCGGCTGGTGCACTACTACATAAACCGGAAAACGTTCGCTGAGCCTGTGATAGGCCATCAGCACCGGCAGCGTTTGCCCGCGCGAGGAGTAACTCCAGAGCAGGAAGGCGTCTTCACTCTTTTCCATATCCCGCATCAGGCGTTCCGCAAGTTTGGGATGCACCTCCACGACGGTGGGCGGTGGTAAAATGCCCCCGGTTCCTTCGCCCAGAAACACGGTAAACTGCAGGGAGGAGGAGAAGAAAACGACTTCATAACGGTTGCGCTGTTCGTCCTCCGGACGATTTTGTTCATCCAGGATCAGTTCCAGCAAATCGTGCACGCTTTGGTTCTCGTACAGATAACCCAAAATCGCATTGTCCACCGGGTCGAGGACAGGCGTTAATATCTGGGCTGCATACCGGCCCTGCCCGAGCACATAATTCAGGTCGACAAATCCTGTTCGTGTCGGGCGTGGGGCGCCAGGCAACTCCGGCGGCACCGCGTCCGGAGGGAAAATGAGGGGCTGGCATTTGTTGTCGTACAAGTAAAAGTCAGATGCCAGCGACTGGCTGGCTTCTGCTTCATAGGAAAAATACCGGTCCACTTCGGTGCGGTCGGGATTTTTACCGGCGTTATAGTCTCGAAGATAGTGCAGGATTACCGGGGCTTGAGAAATCCTCACCGCAATACGCTCCCGTTCCTGGACTACCAACCGCATTCCACCGGCAGTTTTACGGGCTGTCGTCAGGAGATTGCGCATCACCGTGATTTGTTGACCCTCGCGCGCGGCAAAATAGCCGATTAAGAGGGCCAGGGTCATGGGAATCACACCCACCCACAAAATGGAAAGGATAAATCTGCGTTCTATGCTGGAACGACCGGACTTCACTCCCAGAACTCCTCCAAAAAGAAACAGACCGGCGTACGAACCAAGCCCGAACGCCGGTCATCAATCACAACAGGGTGTCGGATTTTCTGACGCTGATTATTCCTTGCCGACCTTCCGGCTCATCAGTTCTCGGACCTTTGCAAGAAACAGATCCACCTTGAAAGGCTTGGCGAGATAATCATCCGCACCGCAGGCAAATACACGCTCTATATCCTGTTCTTTGTCGAGACAGGTGACCGCCATAATCGGAATGTTACGGGTGGCTTCATTATTGCGCAATGCGCGGCAAACGTCAAATCCGTTGATTTCCGGCATTAGGAAGTCGAGCAGAATCAGATCCGGAGTGGTCTGGGCCGCACGCAACCCTACCTCGGTTGCGTTGCTGACTTTAATGAGCTCATAACCTTCATCGCCCAGGATGCGTTCCATCAAGGCCAGCGCGTCGGGGTCATCGTCCACAATCATGATCTGGCGATGGCCAAAACCTTTGTCCCGGGGAAACATATCAAACTGTTCCCGAAAAATATCCAGGTCTTTTTCCAATATACGATAGTGACCGCCGGGGGTGCGGGACGCCTTGATCAAGCCCTGCTTAATCCAGTTTTTAATGCTGTGATGGGTCACATGGCATACCTTGGCGGCTTCAAAGGTCGTATACGCTTTTTGTTCTCTGTCCATGGCGAAAAATTTTCCCTTTCTCACAAGTTGTAACAAAACTCTGCCGATGACACTCTGTTGCACCCTGGGGATATACAGCCCCCATGGTACACAATTCACAAATTCAAACGAATTCCCAATAAGTATACCGTGACTTACGGCAATGTGTCAACTTTAATTTTAATGTAAATGAAACATGTGCAAAACATATATCACTTGAGGATGTTTTACGCATAGGGAACGATTCGTTGATATTAAATGTTTTTTCATCACATGACAACTAACAATACTTGTACATCTGGTATATTGGACAAAATTACCTATCAATTCTATATATACTAAGCAAAACGAAGTGATTATCAAAAATATACTTCCCAAAAATATACTTACCGATGTATTTATAAAGAATAGATAGCAAAATCTGTTTTTTTGTCCGCTTGTCTTTTCAGTTTGACGTTTTTGAACTTATCGTGCACTTCGTGATTAATTGTGGGTATGGTTCATTTTTGCGGCAACTAAAAAAGAAAATTTTGTGGATAGACGGCACAGTTATTTTTGTCAATTCTATGCAAATAAAAACAACAGTCGCTTCTCCCTTAATGTTACCATTTCCAAGTCCATAATGCAAACGGATAACGTATTATGCTTCCTTTTATCTTCTATCCATACTGAGAGAAACGCTTCTATGTAGCGTTTTATCTTCGGTAAGTGCTTCTGGATATTTTTTACCCCGTTTCTTGCGACGGGTGGTAGAGGCGCAACAAGTATTGAGATGTTCTCCGAGTTTTTCCCGAACGAGAGGTGCCGCCTTTGGGACTTTGCGGAGAGTGCTTCAGGAGAGAATAAAACCGCTGCCAAGGAGGGAAAAAACGCCGCAACATGCATGGAATGGAGCGGCGTTTGAGGAATCATAGTACTGGCCTTTGATCTTGGGCCACCTTCATTTTTGGGTCTGGCCGGTTGATTACCGGCTTGCAGTACCCCGGGGGATCAATATTGGAACAACGGCGTGGACAAATACCGTTCACCGGAATCAGGCAGGATCACTACGATGTTCTTTCCCGTATATTCGGGCTGTTGGGCGAGCCGAACCGCCACTGCGGCAGCCGCGCCACTGCTGATACCGCAAATAATGCCCTCTTCTTTGGCCAGACGCCGCGCCATTTCAAAGGCTTCGTCATCGGTGACGGTTTCCACCTTGTCTATAAGTTTAAGGTCAAGAACTTCCGGCTTGAAGCCGGCGCCGATACCTTGAATCTTATGTTTACCGGGTTTCCCTCC
Organism: Candidatus Hydrogenedentota bacterium; assembly: GCA_012730105.1. Taxonomy (GTDB): domain Bacteria; phylum Hydrogenedentota; class Hydrogenedentia; order Hydrogenedentales; family CAITNO01; genus JAAYBJ01. The sequence goes on along the minus strand of JAAYBJ010000207.1, from coordinate 22,624 downwards.
CGACAGTACGGGGGATGCGTCAGGTTCCACCGCAACACTCTCAATTTCTTTGGCTTTTTCGTGCTTGATATACTTGGTAATACCGGTTATGGTGCCCCCCGTGCCTACGCCAGCGACCACGACATCCACGGTGCCGTCAGTATCTTCCCATATTTCCGGGCCGGTGGTTTTGAAGTGGATATCCGGGTTAGCGGGATTTCTAAATTGTTGGGGCAGGAAATAGTCGGGATTCTCATCCGCGATTTGTTCGGCGGTGGCGATGGCACCGGGCATTCCCTTTTCGCCGGGCGTAAGTATCAGGTCGGCGCCGAAGGCTTTCAACATGGAACGCCTTTCAAGACTCATGGTTTCAGGCATAGTCAGTATAAGTCGATAACCCCGGGCCGCCGCTACAAAGGCCAACGCAATGCCGGTATTTCCTGATGTTGGCTCCACAATCGTGCCGCCTGGTTTGAGTTTGCCGAGTTTCTCCGCTTCCCAAACCATGTTTGCTCCGATACGGCATTTTACAGAGTAAGCGGGGTTACGGCCCTCAATTTTTGCGAGTACCTGGGCGGTCTTGGAGCCGGATACAACGTTATTCAATCTGACCAGAGGAGTGCGCCCGATGGAAAAAGTGTTATCATGAAAGATCTTCATATCCTTCCCTTTCCATTCACTAATTTCTTTCTCAATCTCTTTTTTACTAAGGGGATAAATCAATCGGTATGAACTTAACACTTACCAGCACGGTCTCTATTCCCACAATATCACTAAAGATTGTCAAGTATCAATACGGCCTGTTTATGAGCCTGGTTATGAGGGAAGACTTTAATGCTTGTATTCACTGCCGAATGTCAGGAACTTGAAACTGAAATTTAGGGATATGGCTTGCCATAAATATTACAGGATAAGTTCCCGCAGGTCTATACAGTTGAACAGAGCGGCATTGAAACGTATAATCTTATTCACAAAAGGGGTTGTGAGAGTCGCGGGTGAGTTGTTCTGGAGCCCATCCCTTATATATCAGTCTTTCTGTTATCAATGAGGAGATTTCCCATGATTAACATTGGTATTGTTGGCGCCACCGGGTATGGTGGCCGGGAGTTGTTGCGCCTTTTAATTGGCCATCCCCAGGCGCGCCTGGTTGCTGCGGCATCCACGAGCGTGGCGGACAAGCCGCTTGGGCAGGAACTTCCAGCCTTTAACAAACTTATTGACCTGGAGTTTGAATCTTTTGACGCAGCCTCTCTTGCCCAGCGTTGTGATGTTGTTTTTGTCGGGGTGCCCGGCAAGGCGAGCATGGCGCCGGTGGCCGCGTTGCGTGAAGCGGGTATCCGCGTAATTGACATCGGTCCGGATTTTCGGTTGAAGGACACTGGAGCGTTCCACCGGTATTATGGGGCCGATCATACGGCTGCCCACCTGCTTGAGGAGTCCGTGTATGGTCTGGTGCCCTGGTACAGGGACCGACTGCGCGACGCGCAGTTGGTAGCGGTGCCGGGCTGCTATCCCATCAGTGCCATTCTGCCCTTGCGCCCGCTGATGGAAGCCGCCCTTTCGGATATCCCGGTGGTGATAGACAGTATCTCAGGCATTTCCGGTGCCGGCAAAACACCCTCGGAAGCCTTCCACTTTCCGGAGATGAACGAAAACTTGAAGGCTTACAAACTCGGTCTCCACCAGCACACGCCCGAGATTGAGCAGGAACTGCTGCACAAAGTGACGGTCCAGTTTACGCCCCACGTGGCGCCCCTGACACGCGGCATTCTTACCACCATCACGGTGCGCCCGCAGCACTTATTTGATCCGACGCCCTTCTATGCCCGCTATTCGGATGAACCTTTTATCCGGGTGCTGGGTGAGGGGCGTCTGCCGGAAATACGTTATGTGCGCGCTTCCAATTTCTGTGATTTTGGCTGGGTCCGTGATGAACGCACGGGCAACCTGCTGATCGTCAGCGCCATCGACAACCTGATGGGCGGTACGGCCGGCATGGCGGTCCAATGCATGAATCTCATGTTCGGCCTGGAGGAAACGACCGGATTACGCTGGGGAGGCATGGCGCCATGAATACCATAACCAAGGGCGTATGCGCGCCGGCAGGGTTCCGGGCCGCCGCCGCCGCGGCAGGCATTAAGAAACCGGGCGCCACCCGCTTGGATTGCGCCCTTATTGTCACTGACAGGCCCGCTGCCGTGGCGGGCGTGTTTACAACAAACCGCGTTTTTGCCGCGCCGGTCCGCTACTGCCGCGAGATATGCCGTGCCGGGGAGGCCCGCGCCATTTTCGCCAACAGCGGCAATGCCAACGCCTGTACGGGCGAGCACGGATACGAGGATGTCCGCGAGACCGCGCGGCTGGCGGCGGGCCTGCTGGACTGCGCCCCGGAAGCGGTATGCGTCTGCAGTACGGGCGTCATTGGCGTGCCCATGCCCATGGACCGTCTGGCGCAGGGTGTGCGCGCTTGTGTCGCCTCCCTGTCGGATGCGGGCGGCGGGGATGCCGCCCGGGCCATCATGACCACAGATACCGTACCGAAAGAAGCGGCGGTTGATGTGGCTGTGGACGGCGGTGTGGCGCGTATCGGCGGCATGGCCAAGGGCGCCGGCATGATCGCGCCGAACATGGCCACCATGCTGGCGTTTCTGACGACGGACGCCCATATCCGCCCCGAGCACCTGCAGCCCCTGTTGCGCGCCGCCGCTGACTGGTCCTTCAACTGTATCTGCGTGGACAACGACATGAGCACCAACGACACGCTGCTCTGCCTGGCGAACGGCGCCTCCGGCACCGGGGAATTGCTGCCGGGAACGGACGCGTACTTGCGTTTCGGAGAAGCGTTAACCAGCGTATGCGGCGATCTTGCCCGGGCGCTTGTGCGCGATGGTGAAGGCGCCACGAAGTTTGTCGAGATAGAAGTCGATGGCGCTCCTGATGACGCCTTGGCCCGCCAGGTTGCGGGCAGCATAGCCCGTTCCCAATTATGTAAGACGGCTTTTTACGGTCAGGACGCGAACTGGGGGCGTATCGCATGCGCCGCCGGGTATGCCGGTGTGGCCTTCGATCCGGAACGTGTCAACGTGCATATTCAGGGCATCTGCGTCCTACAGCAAGGCCGTCCGACAATGTACAGCGAAGCGGAGGTGCAGGCCCGCATGAAAGAACATGACTTGAAAGTGCGCGTCGAACTGCAGTCTGGTTCCGGCCGCGCTGTGTTCTGGACTTCCGATTTGAGCGTTGATTATGTAAAAATAAACGCGGATTATCGTACCTGAACCGGGTGGAGACAACCTGATTATGCAGCGTTACATAGAAAAGGCGGAGGTCCTCATCGAGGCGCTGCCCTATATCCGTCAGTTTTTCGGCAAGACCGTGGTTGTCAAGTACGGCGGCGCGGCCATGCTCGATCCCGCTTTACGCGCGAGTACGGCGCAGGATATCGTGCTGATGCGTTACGTGGGCATGCGCCCCATCATCGTGCACGGCGGTGGTCCGGCCATCAACGCCATGCTGAAAAAACTGGACATCCAGTCCAGGTTCACAAAGCAGGGCCTGCGCGTGACGGATGGGGAGACCATGAACGTGGTGGAAATGATGCTTGCCGGCTCCGTGAACAAGGATATTGTCACCCTGCTCAGCCAGGCGGGCGCTGAGGCGGTCGGCCTGAGCGGCAAGGATGGTCGGCTTCTCTATGCCCGCAAGGCCGCGGCGCCGGACGGCGAAGACATCGGCCATGTCGGTGAAATCGATTCCGTCAATACCAAGGTGCTTGACGTGCTTTGCGAAAACGGCATTATTCCCGTGATCGCACCTATCGCCACGGACAAGTCCGGCGGCACGTGGAATGTTAACGCCGACACGGCGGCTGGAGATGTCGCCGCGGCGGTCGGCGCGGAAAAACTTGTGTTCCTTACCGACACGCCCGGCCTGTTGCGGGATGTGAATGACCCGGAATCCCTGATCCACCGGGTGCATTCGCGCGACGTGGAGCAACTCAAGAAGCAGGGTATTATTGTCGGCGGCATGGCGCCCAAGATTGACGCCTGCCTGAAGGCGCTCAATTTCGGCGTGCGCCGCACCCACATTATCGACGGACGTGTTTCGCACAGCCTGTTGCTGGAAATTTTTACGGATAAAGGATTGGGTTCCTTGGTCAGCCACGACGTGCCCGAAGGCGTGGAAGGATTTTAGCATGCGCGATTATTTTCTCGTAGACATCATTATCAGGGGCGGCATCCTTATGTGGCCCATCATGTTGTGTTCCATCATCGGCCTTGCCGTGATCATAGAACGATTCTTCGCGCTGCGCCGCGCGGATATTGACACCCGCGAATTCATGGATGTCATGCGGCAGCTGTTGCGGCAGAACCGTATCCGCGAGGCCATCGAAGTTTGCGACGAGGCCCAGGTGCCGGTGGCGCGCATCATGAAGGCGGGCATCCTCAAGCACAACCGCAGCAAAGAGGACATCCGCGAGGCCATCGAGGACGCAGGTCGCTTTGAAATCCCCCGGTTGGAAAGGTATCTTTCGGCCCTTGCCACCTGTTCCAACATCGCACCGTTGCTCGGGCTGCTCGGCACGGTGCAGGGCCTGATCAAGGCCTTCAGCCAGATTCAGCTCAAGGGCGGGCAGGTCAAACCGAGCGATCTCGCGGAAGGCATCGGCAACGCGCTGATCACTACGGCGGCCGGCCTGACCGTGGCCATTCCGATTATTGTAATTTACAATTATTTCGTGACCCGTGTAGACGGCATGGTTCTGGAAATGGAAATGAGTTCGTCGGAACTGATCGAACTGCTGACCCGGCACCACGGGGAGCGTGAGATTTAACCTATGAAATTCAGAAGGACAAGCGACCGAAAAGTACGCGCAGCCATCGATTCGACGCCCCTCATCGACGTGGTGTTCCAGTTGCTGATATTTTTTATGCTGACCTCCAGCTTCGTCGTGCACACCTCCGTGCCCGTCGAGTTGTCCGAGGCCAAGGGCACCTCGGAACTGGACAATAAGGAAATGTCCATTACGCTTGCCTACGGTACGGGTGGACCGGAGGACGGCGGCGAAGTGTACCTCAATGATGTGGCCATTGCCAACTGGACCCAGCTGACCCGGTCAATGGCCGAATTGCGTGAACGGGAACCGGAGGCGGTGGTGCTTATCCGTCCCGACGCGCGCGTACCCACCGAACGTTTGGTGAAAGTGCTGGGCTTCGCGAATAGCGTGGGCATCAAGCATTACGGGATTGCGGCCATCCCGCCAAAGGAAGAACAGTGACATGGCGGTTACCGCGCCGGAATCTGTGCCTGACAAGCGCAAGGGGGGAAGGAATAGCCGGTCCCCGAACGTAGTTTTTCACTGGAAAAAGCGCGGACGGCTGATTACGGCGCTGGTAGTCTCCCTGTTCTTTCACCTGTCCATGATCACCATTTTCAGGATTGTCATCGTCCTGCCAAGGGATCAGGTCAGTTACTACGATGTGCATATCGTGTCCAGTCCGCCTGCGGCTGCGCCCGATCCCGGCGCAGCGCCGGCGCGCCCGGAGGACACCCTTTCCCTTGGCGGTGCATCCCTGTATGATGCCCTGCCCGAGGTGGAACTGCCCGTTATTGAATTCGCGGAACTGGAGCGTCTGCGCATCCGCTACGATGCTGCGAAACCGCTGCCGGAAATGGACAGCCTCTTTGAGGACTACCAACCCACGGACAGCTGGGCGCGCTTTGGCGGTGAGCTGCAGCGCTTTGGCAAAACACTTCGGGAACTGGCGTTTCCCGGCGAGGAGGCGCCTCCAGTGGTGGCCCCGCCGGGAAAGAAACGGTTGCTGACGCATCGGCCTGCGGAAGGTTTTGAAGCCTATATCGAATGGAACGGGCCGCCCGAAAACCGGGAACTCCTTTTTTCTCCTCCCGTCAAAGCCTTGTGGGGCGTGAATCCGAACGACCTCGAGCGGCCCCTTGAAATCGTGTTTAAAGTGGATTCAAGCGGCAAGGTGGTTAACGTGTGGAGCCCCATCCTTGAAGATTCCGGCATGATTGACGATGTGCAGATGACGGTGTTACAGTACCGTTTCGCGCCGCTGGTCGGCGCCGCCGAACAATCCGGTGTGCTGATTATCGGGGCGACGGGGGACGCCCCATGATTGAAATCACCTTCAGCACGGCCATTCTCGTCTATGGCGCCATTATCCTGGCAGGTTTTATTTTTCTTTATTTCTTCAGTGAACTTCGTGCCCGGCATGTATATCGCGTCCTGGAAAAACAGTTCCTCTGGCGTTGTTCCTTTTGCAGTTTTATGTACTTGGACGAAGACGCCGCTACCCTGTCCCTTTGCCCCCGCTGCGGCAGTTACAACACCATTGCCGACGGCCAGGACCGCGCCGTGGGTATGTCGCGCAGGTATCTGGTCGAGGCCCAGGAAGAGCAAAATGCGCGGGAAAAGGAAGAACAAGTCCTGCCGCGCCGCAATGCCGCGCGCAGGAAACGTCCCGGCCAGACCCGCCGCGGGCCCCGGAGAAGACACTGAGCCAAATGCGGCGCGCTGTTGCATTTTGCCTATAGGGACGGTGTGGACCGGTGAAAGCCCTTGCGGTACCGGGGGCTTCGCAGGTCGATACCCGCATGCTGATGGATGGCTTCGAAGAGGGTGATCCGTTTCCAGGGACCTTCCACGCGGATCACATGTCCTTGATAGGTGAATGCACTGCAGCCGAGCACCGTTTCCGTGACGCAGGTCAGCATTTCTTCGGTTTCGTCCATAGGCTCTTCCCTTGCCAAAATCGCCAAATTGCGCATTCTGCTAACACAATAATACGAACGGTTACTTGACATTGACGGGATCAATAGGTATGCTATCTTCTTATAGAACGATACGAGTATGGGAAAGTTGAATGTCTTAGCGGGGTGAGCATGCAACAGCCTATCCCAGACAGACTTCTGTCTGCCGCACCCAGACTTCTGCCTGTCACACCCAGACTTCTGACTGTCGCAGCCAGACTTCTGTCTGTCGCACCCAGAGTTCTGCCTGTCGCACCCAGAGTTCTGTCTGTCGCACTCAGAGTTCTGCCTGTCGCACCCAGAGTTCTGTGAACCACTTGCGGACGTCAAAAAATGATTTTTTGAAACCAACGAAGGTCTGCAGGAAGGCCGTACCCCCTCGATAGCGGGCGTAAACGCAACGGGTATGCTCAGGGAGCAAGTTGCGTAAAACATGATAATGGAGCAACATAAAAGGAGGAAAGCACCATGTCAGATTACATTCCAGGAAGCGATACGGAAAAAGCGATATGGCTGAATCAGTTCAGCAACTGGTTGCTGGCCAACGGCGCGACCCACGGGTTTACCGTAGACGAAGTCAACGCCATGCGCGCCGCCGCCACGGTTGCCATGGACGCCCTCACCGATATGGAAACCGCCCGGGCCGCCGCGCGCGCCGCCACCGCCACCAAGAACGACGCCATGGGCGCGGCCGTTGCGCTAGCCCGCGAAGACGCCCAGCGCCTCCAGAGCTGGCCCACCACCACCGATGCCGACCGGGCCGATGCGGGCATCACCATCCCCGACAGCACCCCCACGTCGGCCGACGCCGACGCCATTTTGAGCGTTGCCGCGCCGTTGATCCTGCTCGATTTCAGCGTGCGCCGCCAGGTCACCATCCATTGGGGGCCCAACCCGTCCAACGAACAGCAGAACGGACGGCCCGCCGGCGTCATCGGCTGCCAGGTCGAATACGCCCTCGGCGGCATCCCTGCTGATGAAAACGTCTGGCGCGTGCTCGAAACCGACACCGACTCTCCCTGCATCCACAGCGTCAGCGAAACCGCGCCGACCACCATCGCCTACCGTGCCCGCTACGTTGGCAAAAACCTCAAACTCGGCCCCTACGGCGACCCCGCCGAATGCACCGTAACCCTGTGAGAACATGCGTATGTTGTTCATGCTTTAGCATGCGCTTCGGCATAGGCCATGCCCGCACGCTAAAGCGTGAACAACATACAAGAGCATCTTAAGTGTTATACAAGAACCCAGAAAGGACTATATCATGAAACTCCGTGCGACACCCCGAATTCTCCTCCTCCTCATCGCCCTTGCGGCCATCCTGACCGCCACGCAGGCCACCGCCGACGTCACTATCCCCGACCCCGGCCTGGAAAGCGCCATTCGTACTAACCTTGTACTTGGACCCACCGACCCGATTACGGAAACCGCCCTGGCAGGGCTGACACATCTTTATGCTAACGCAGATAGTATTGTGGACCTGACCGGCCTGGAGTATTGCACCAGTCTGACGGTGTTGCATTTAGAGGACAACAAAATCAGCGACCTTACGGGGCTGCAGGGGCTCACCAGCCTGACGACGTTGTACTTGCACAACAACCAAATTAGCGACCTTACGCCTCTTTCTGGCCTCACCAGCCTTACGGAGCTGTGGCTGTACGAAAACCAAATTAGCGACCTCACGCCGTTGTCGGGACTTACCAGTGTGGAAGTGTTAATCCTGAGTGAGAGCTGCATATCGGATCTAAGTCCCCTGTTAAGTTTACCTGCATTATTAAGTTTGAGTATTAATCACAATCCGCTGAGCGATACCGCTCAAAACGTGCAAATACCCCAGTTAGTTGGTAATGGGGTGGGCGTAGACTTTATCACCTGGAGTGATGACTACTGCGCTGCGGGAGTTACCATCCCCGACCCCGGCCTGAACAGCGCCATTCGCGCTAACCTTGGACTTGGACCCACCGACCCGCTTACGAAAGCCGCCTTGGCGGGGATTATGTATTTGAATGCGGAGGAATACAATATCGCAGACTTGACCGGACTGGAATACTGTGTCGGCTTGGAGTCCCTGAATCTCTTCAACAACCAGTGTAGCGACCTCACGCCGCTTTCTGGGCTCCCCCACCTGGAGAGCCTGAGATTGGAATTGAACCAAATCAATGACCTCGCGCCGCTGCAGGGGCTTACAGACTTGCGTATATTGCATCTGAACCATAATCAAATCAGTGACCTCGCGCCGCTTTCTTGGCTCACCAGCCTGACGGTTCTGTACCTGGGCGAGAACCAAATCAGCGACCTCACGCCGCTTTCTGGGCTCACCAGCCTGGACTCGGTGGGGCTGCACGTGAACTGCATATCGGATTTGACTCCGCTGCTAGGGCTGCCCGCCGGGGGATATCTTGGAATCGATTTAAATCCGCTGAGCGACACCGCCATTACCGTACAGATTCCCCTGTTGGAGGAGAATGGTGTAGATGTTGTATTCACTACCTACAGCGATGAAAACTGCACCGCTTCTGAAGGCGAAGGTGAACCCCCAGCCGAAGGGGAAGGCGAACCTCTGGTTGAAGGGGAAGGCGAACCTCTGGTTGAAGGGGAAGGCGAACCACCGGTCGAAGGAGAAGGCGAAGTCATTGAGAATCCGGAAGGCTGTCCTAAGCCTTACGGCGGTACCTACGAAGCAGGGGATGATTTATGCCTGTGTGTGCCGTGGCCCGTTTCCAGTACTTCCACTTATGCATGGGCAAAGGATGGTGTCCCGCTTGCAGACAGTGGCCGTATCTATGGCGCCAACGCGCGCACGCTGCACATCATCCTGTTGACGATTGAAGATTCCGGTCTGTATACCTGCACCTACGACGATAGCGCCAAGGCTATACAGGTGTTTGAAGCGCCGGTGCGGGTCGTGGACGAACTTCCCGCCTTGAATACGCTCGGCCTGATTGCCCTGGCTGCGGCCGGAAGTATGTTAGGATTCCTGATACGGAAGAAACGCGCTTAATCTTGAACTCTTACCGAATTTCTTGCGGGCCGTCATGAATCCCATGGCGGCCCGCCTGCTGTTGCACAAAGGCGCTCAGAGCGATTCCGTTGACAAAAAATTATGGGTTCTGTTTGTTGTCAAGAGGAGTGTTATGTTCTGGTTCAGTGCAACAATCTCAAAACAACGAGTCATTCCGGTTTTTCGCGGTGGAAAAAAAGACGTGTATCGAAGGGAGTACCAGGCCGCGAAAAGACCGGAATCTATCTTCTGCAACCCTGGAGGCGGAACCGTCCGTTTCCTCTTATTTTTGCAACGGGGAAGCGGACATTCATTACAGCGGGCTGAATCTGGATTCCGGTCTTTTTCGCGTTACCCAGTATTGTTCTTTGACCCGAGTCATGGGTCGCGAAAAAACCGGAATGACGAAGGTTCAGGGGTGTCTATACTGAAAGCCAATACTGAATTTTGTTGCGCCGAAGGCGCCGCTTCTTCCGGGCGAAGTTCCGGACGAAGCGTAGATCCTTATTCTTCCGGCCGGAGTTGTGGAAAGAGGATCACGTCGCGTATAGAGGGCGAGTCGGTGACAAGCATGGCCAGGCGGTCGATACCGATGCCCAGGCCGGCCGCCGGGGGCATGCCCACTTCCAGCGCGGTGAGGAAATCCTCGTCGAGGTATTGGGCCTCGTCATCACCGGCTTCGCGCAGTGCGGCCTGCGCTTCGAAACGCTGACGCTGATCCAGCGGGTCGTTTAGCTCGGAGAAGGCGTTACCCACTTCCAGACAGGCGATAAAGGGTTGGAACCGTTCCGTGAGCGCGTCATTGCCGCGTTTCTTCTTTGCCAGCGGGGACAGCTCGATAGGGTAGTCGTAAAGGAAGGTTGGCTGAATGAGGTGGGGCTGTACCTTTAGAGACATGACCTCGTCCACGATTTTCCCGTAGCCCATGTCCGGCGTTACTTCCACGCCCGCGCTGACGGCGAGCTGTGCGGCCACATTGCGGTCCCGGGTGCTTCCTAGGTCGATACCCGCATGCTGACGGATGGCTTCAAAGAGGGTGATCCGCTTCCAGGGACGTTCGACACTTATCGTGTTCCCCTGATAGGTGAACTCGCTGCTTCCCACCACGGTTTCGATGACATGGGTGAGCATTTCTTCGGTTTCGTCCATGAGTCCCATGTAGTCCTGGTAGGCCTCATAGAGTTCCATGGTCGTAAATTCGGGGTTGTGCCGTCCGTCGACACCCTCGTTTCTAAAGCATCGGTTGATTTCGAACACCCGTTCGAAGCCGCCGACCAACAGTTTCTTGAGATAGAGTTCCGGTGCGACACGAAGATAAAAATCCGCGTCGTAGGTGTTGTGGTGGGTGATGAAGGGCCGCGCGGTGGCCCCGCCCGGAATCGGATGCAGCATGGGCGTTTCCACTTCCAGAAATCCATGATTCATGAGCCAGCCCCGCATGGCGTCTATCATCCGAATGCGCTTGTGGAAAATATCCATCACCTCCGGGTTGGCGACCAGGTCGAGATAGCGCTGCCGGTAGCGCGTTTCCACGTCGGATAGGCCGTGATATTTTTCCGCGGAGGCGCGCAGGGATTTCGCCAGCAGGCAGAATTCTTCCGCGAACAGCGTAATCTCATTTCGGCGCGTGCGTTTTATGTTGCCTTTTACACCGATAAAATCACCGATATCCAGGTCTTTCGAGGTTTCGTAGGAAGCCTCACCCACCTGTTTTTCGCCCAGAAAAATCTGGATGCGCGCGCCTTCGTCGCGTATGTCCAGAAATGTGCTTTTCCCCTGGATGCGCCGGGCAACAATGCGTCCCGCGAGTTGTGCGGGCAGAGGTTCCGGCGCTACGCCGGCCGCTTCCGCCTCAAGCGCCTCAAAGCGGTTCCGGGCTTCGGAAACCGTATGGGTGCGGGCAAAGGCGTACTTGTAAGGGTCATCACCCCGCTCGCGGAAGCGCTCAAGTTTCGCCAGGCGGTGGCGCCGCAGTTCGGCTTCGCCGCCCTTTATGTTTTCTTCATCCTGAGTGTTGATATCGCCGGAGTCGGCGGGTAGTGTGATCATCTTGGTGTCATCTCCATCGTGCCGCAAAGGGATGCAACGGGTCGGGCGTTCCCGTTATTTGGAATTACTTTTGCTCTTTCTTTCCAGGTTCCATTTCAGATAGGCTTCAACAAACAGCGTCAGGTCGCCGTCAAGGACCTTAACCACGTTTCCCGTTTCTACGTTGGTACGGTGATCCTTGATCATCTGGTAAGGGTGCAGGACATAACTGCGTATCTGGCTGCCCCAGGCTACGTCCTGTTGGTTTTCACGTACAGCGCTCAGTTCGCTTTCCTGGCGTTTCAGTTCCAAGTCGTACAATTTCGCCCTGAGCATACCCAAAGCGGTTTCCCGGTTGCGGTGCTGGGAGCGTTCTATCTGGCAGGCCACGACGATACCCGTGGGAAGATGGGTTAGCCGAACGGCGCTACTCGTCTTGTTCACCTTCTGGCCGCCCGCGCCGCTGGACCGGAATACGTCCAATTTCAAGTCTTCGTCCCGAATTTCGATTTCAATGGTGTCGTCCACCTCCGCGAGCACTTCAATGGCCGAAAAGGACGTATGACGGCGCGCGTTGGCGTCGAAGGGCGAAATGCGCACCAGTCGATGGACGCCGTCCTCGGATTTCAGGGAACCGTAGGCAAAGGGCCCTGTGACGCGTAAGGAAGCGCTTTTTAAGCCCGCCTCGTCGCCGGGCTGATAGTCCAGCACTTCAACGTTAAACTCGCTTTGCTCGCAGTACCGGGTAATCATCCGGTACAGCATTTCCGCCCAGTCGCAGGATTCGGTGCCGCCTGCGCCGGGGTGTATGCTTATAATGGCGGTCTTTTCATCCCGGGGGTCCATGAACAGGCTGTTCAGTTCAAGGCGGTCCAGTTTCTTTTTCACGTTTTCGAGGTGCGCCGTGATTTCCGCGGTCAGGGAAGCGTCGTTTTCTTCGGAGGCCATCCCGATCAGTGTCTCGGCATCTTCCATTTCCCGGCGCAATTCGTCCGGGGCTGACACCACGGCCTTGCATGCCTTGAGTTGCTGAACCTCCTTCTGCGCGGATTCCTGGTCGTCCCAGAATCCCGGGGCGGACATTTTCTTCTCGATGGCCGTAATTTCTCTCTTTACAGCGTCCACATTGAGGCAGGAACGCAGCTCACGCAGGCGGTTCGCGTAGGCTTCTATCGTTTCAAGTTCCAGTTCGTACATAAGATAACGTAATCCTCGGTATAGACCCCGCAGCAACAGGGTGGGCTAGATTATCCGATATAAAAGGCCAGGTAATACAGGGCCGGTGCGCCGAACAAAAAGGCGTCACACCGGTCCAGGGCGCCGCCATGGCCGGGAAACAGGGTGCCCGAGTCCTTGACGCCGGCGCTGCGTTTAAGGGTGCTTTCCGTAAGATCGCCCAGCTGCCCAACCACGGACAACAGGATGGCGACCAAAATATATAGGGCCAGGGGCCAATCCGGGTAGGATTCCCAGTGCAGCGCCTCTTTGAGGGCGTACAGCACCGCGGCAGCCGCCGCGGCGCTGAAGAGGGCCGCTATGGCGCCTTCCACGGTTTTATTGGGGCTTATTTTTGGGGCCAGCTTGTGCTTTCCGAGCCTCTTACCGATCAGGTAGGCGCCCGTGTCCGAAATACCAATTACGGCGAGCAATAGTGTAATCATGGCCGGTCCGGAGACCGGGGTCTGGTGAAGGGCAGTAAAATAGGCTGGCAGGTATCCTGCGTACATCAATCCTAAGATGGACACGGACAAACCCGCGATGTCTTTTCGTGCGGACAATAAATGCGCGGCCATGATCAGGAGAAGGCAGATCGCGAGGAGCATGCGCAGGTCAGCGATTGCCGATCCTGCCGCCAGCAGGGGAGCCAGCAGTGTCACAAGAAACCCCCGCGCGTCCATATCCAGTTTGCGAGCCATGGCGAAGAACTCACAGGCGCCTACGAAACTCAGGAACAGTACCAGCAGCACAAAGGCCCAGCGTAACGAGGGCAGCCACACGATGGCCGTGACAGCCGGCAGCCAAATCAATGCCGTTGCCAAGCGCAACGCGGTGCCTTCCAGACGTGGAAATGTCATGGGCGGCCTCCGAAACGGCGGTTCCTGGCCTGGTATTCCACGATGGCATCATTCAGGCAGGACCGGTTGAAATCCGGCCACAGGGTTGGCGTGACGATAATCTCGGCGTAGGATATCTGCCACAACATGAAGTTGCTGATCCGGTTCTCGCCGCTGGTGCGGATTAGCAGGTCTACTTCCGAATGTTGCGGCAAATAGAGATTGGCTTCGAGCGCTTCTTCCGTGATGTCTTCTTCTCTCAAGTTTCCCGCTTTGACCTGTCCGGCCAGGCGCCTGGCCGCGTCCACCAGCTCCTGCCGTCCCCCGTAATTCAAGGCAATGCAGACGTCCATGGCCTTGTTATTGCGTGTCTGTTCCAGACACTCCCGTATGTCACCGGCGGTTTCCCGAGGAAGGTCCTCCAGATTGCCCATGTGAAGCAGGCGCACATCGGTTTTCTGTATCTGGTCTGAGTACCGTTTCACGTATCTGGACATGAGGCGGAAAAGAGAGTCCACTTCCTTTTTGGAACGGCGCCAGTTTTCCGTGCTGAAGGCGAACAGGGAAAGCGTTTTTACGCCCAGTTCGCGGCAAGCCTCCGTGATTTCATACACGTTTTTGGCGCCCGCTTCGTGCCCTTTTGAGCGGGACTTCCCATGGCGTTCGGCCCAGCGTCCGTTCCCATCCATAATGATGGCGATGTGACCGGGTATGTGTTCCGGGTCGATACGACTGTCCGGCGCCTCTTGCTTTTTCATAACTGCGCTCCATTTCGGCAGGGGCCGAGGGGGCGAATCCTGCCCGGGATAGAAGACCTCCCATATCCAACAGAAAAGCCGCGAAAGGAACCTTACCTGCCGCGGCTTATTTCGGCGTGTTCGCGGCCTGGGCCGCCTGCCGGTCACACTTCCATGATGTCAGTTTCTTTCGACTTGAACACTTCGTCAATCGTCTGAATGTGACCGTCCGTTATTTTTTGAATTTCGTCCGAGAGGTGATGGGCATTGTCCTCTGGAATCTTGCCATCTTTCTGTAACTGTTTGATGGCCTCTATGGCGTGCCGGCGCACGTTACGGATGGCAACCTTGGCCTCCTCCGCGATTTTACCGGCAAGTTTTACCATATCCCGGCGGCGCTCCTCGGTGAGGGGGGGGATAGGAATACGGATCAGGCGCCCGTCGTTGGTGGGGTTGATGTCAAGGGGCGAGGCGCGCAGGCATTTTTCCACCGCTGCAATCTGGGACTTATCCCACAAGTCGATCGCGATGATATGGGGGTCCGGCACGGTCACCGTGCCCAACTGGTTGATTTTCATCCTGGAACCGTACACTTCGATGTCCACACTGTCCAGCATGGCAGGGTTGGCACGTCCTGTCCGGATGTTCGTCAGTTCCTGTTTGAAGGCCTGCACGCTTTTGTCCATCTTGTCGCGCGCTTCTTGCATGGTCAGGGTATGTGGCATGGCTATTCTTCCTTCACCAATGTGCCCAGGGGCTCTCCTTGTATGACACGAAGCAAATTGCCCGGCCGGGTCAGATCGAATACCAGCACGGGCAGTTTGTTTTCTCGGCAAAGTGAGACGGCGGTCGCGTCCATGACGCGCAGCCGACGGGATAGAATCTCGGAGTAGGTAAGCCGGTCATAACGTACGGCATCCGCGTGCGATTCCGGGTCCGCGTTGTAAATGCCGTCCACACGGGTCGCCTTGATCAGCACTTCCGCGCCGATTTCGCTGGCGCGTAGCGCGGCCGCAGTGTCCGTGGTAAAAAAGGGGTTGCCCGTGCCCGCGGCAAAGATCACGACGCGCCCCTTGTCGAGGTGGCGTGTCGCCCGGCGCCGTATATAGCGCTCGGCGACCGGGGGCATTTCTATGGCGCTCATCACGCGGGTGGCCGCGCCCCGGCTTTCCAGGGACGCCTGAATGGCCAGGGCGTTGATTACCGTGGCCAGCATGCCCATGTAATCTCCCGTCGGGCGGTCAAGGCCGGTTTCCGCGCCTTGTTCGCCGCGGAAAATATTGCCTCCGCCGACCACAAGGCCAATCTGCACGCCGAGCGCGGCCACTTCCACGATTTCATCGCAAAAGCGGCCGACGGTTTTGAAGTCAATGCCGCCGCGGCCGTCGGCGCCTTCCAGCGCCTGGCCGCTCAATTTAAGCATGATACGCTTGTAGACTGCTTCGGGCACGCCGTACTCCAGTCTTTGGTTATTGCTGAACTTTCGCCAGTTCCGCGGCGACTTCGGCCGCGAAATCCGTTTGCACCTTTTCGATGCCTTCGCCCAGCAGGAACCGGGCAAAACGGCGGATAACGATTTTTTCGCCGCACTTGGCGGTAAGTTCGGCGATCAGGTCATGGATGGTCTTTTTGTCGTCCTTAACATAAGGCTGTTCCAGCAGGCAGACTTCACTGAACCATTTGTTCATCTTGCCTTCCGCGATTTTTTCGCAGATGTTCTGGGGCTTGCCCGTTTCGAGGGCCTGCTTTACATAGACCTCTTTTTCCGCGTCATAGGCGGACTGGGGTACTTCTTCCTTGGTTACGAAAACCGGGTTGGCCGAGCAGATTTGAAGACAGATATCCTTGACAAAGGTCTGGAAGGCTTCACCGCGCGCGACAAAGTCGGTTTCACAATTAATTTCAACCAGCACCCCGATTTTACCGCCCATGTGGATATAGGAAGCGATGGCGCCTTCAGATGCGACCTTGCTGGCGCGTTTCGCGGCCTTGGCCATGCCTTTTTCCCGCAGGTACTTTACTGCCTCTTCAAAGTTGCCGCCCCGTTCTTCCAGGGCGCGTTTGCAGTCCATCATGCCGGCGCCTGTCGCGTCGCGCAGTTCTTTTACTTGTGCCGCTGATATGGCCATGTTATTTTTTCTCCTTAAAGATAATTCAGGTAAATTAATTCTAGTTAAGAATGCGCTCCGCGTCCCGGTATTCAGGGTGTCGCGGGGCGGATTATATCAGGCGTCCGCATCCGCGGCTTTGTCTTCAATTGTCTCTGCCGCCGCTTCTTCAACCGTTACAGGTGCCGCAGCGGCAGTCTCATACTGCGCGTCATAGGTGTCGTCTTTGGCGGATGCGTCGGCCGGGGCTTCGGGTTCGGGGGTCGGGGCCGGACTATCGGCGCCTTCATTCCGGGCACGGCGCGTCTCTTCTTCCTCGGCGCGGATCTTTTCTGCGCGCAATTTGCCTTCGATGACAGCATCCGCGATCAGTTTGCAGTACAGGTTGATGGCGCGGATGGCGTCATCATTGCCTGGAATCGGGAAGTCCACGTCGTCCGGGTCGCAATTCGTGTCGATGACACCGATGCAGGGGATTTTCAGGCGCCGCGCTTCTTTGACCGCGATATCCTCGCGGCCCACGTCCACCACGAATACCGCATCAGGAAGGCCGGGCATGTTCTGAATGCCGAGGAGATTCTTCTCCAGTTTGACGCGCTGCTTGCGCATCATGGCGGCTTCCTTCTTGCTGAACTTGTCGATGGTGCCGTCTTTTTCGATGGTCTGCAACCGGAACAGTTCACCGATGCTCTGGCGAACAGTCTGATAATTGGTCAGTGTGCCGCCCAGCCAGCGTGTGGTCACGTAGTACATGCCGCAGCGTTCGGCTTCGATCCGGACGGGTTCCTGGGCCTGACGCTTGGTGCCCACGAAAAGTACGTGGCCGCCCTGGGAGACGATGTCGCGTATGAGACCGTAGGTCCGGTACAGTTGGCGCAGGGTATGCTGTAAATCGATAAGGTAGATGCCGTTGCGCTGGCCGTAGATGTACCGCGCCATCTTGGGATTCCAGCGGCGGGTTTGATGGCCGAAATGAATGCCTGCTTCCAGCAGTTCGCGCATTGTTACCAATGCCATGAGTATATCCTCCGTTCGGGTTAAACCTCGGGGCGCCGCGCGCATCCGGCGCACATCGCCGGACACCCGAATCGTTTACCACGCTTAAAGGCATGGAATGGCGCCCCTGTGAAATTGAGAGCGCTTATCATAACATGCTTACGGATAGGGGTGCAATTTTCCACCGGAACCCGATCGCGGGAGACCTGCGTTCTGGCTGATTTGCGCTGTCCGCGCAACGTATCAAACATGTCCCAGAAGAGTTTCCATGTTTTTACTGGCCCGTCCTGGTTTCGAAAGAATACAACAGGGTATTGTGGTTTCGTGAAGCGTTTAAGGCGTGTATAGGGACGGCAGGGAACGCACGGGGGAGGGAGGGGGAAATGCCTTATAGTGAAGGACCAAATACTTTTGTTTGAAAAGTTGCATCTCCGGAAACGCATAGGCTATAATCATTTTCGCTTTCAGATTTTTTGCTGGAAAGTGGAGTCCCATTGTCGCCCAGACAATCGGGAGGAATTACAGAACTGCACGCAGTAACGCACTAATACAGGCGGAATTAGACCTACCGTTCAGTAGGTATCGCAAAGACGAAACCAGATGGTGGATCAAGATTATGGATTCGTTGATTGACAGACTGTTAACCGTAGAGGGCGAGGCGGGTGCCGTGATTGAAACGGCGCGTGCCGAGGCCAAAGAACTGGATAAACAGGCAAATGCCGCTATCGCGGCCATGCGGCAGGAGGTATCGGCGGAGGTGGACAGGAAGTTGGCCGCTTTCCGTGAAGAGCTCCTTAAGCGTCACGAGGTGGAGACCGCGAAACAAAAGGCGGAAGCCGAAAGAGCCCTTGAGGAAGTCGGGCGGGTTCCTGAAGCAGTAGTTTCCAGGCAGGTGGAGAAGGTCGTGGCCCGGTTTCGAGAGATATAGTTATGGCGATTGATAAAATGAAAAAGGTGACCCTGCTTTGTCCGGTCACCGCCACACAGCGCCTGATGAAGAAACTCCATGAGATGAGCGTCATGGAGGTGGTCGATGTTTTCGACCGCTATGAAGACGCCCGCGAAAAACTGACCCGCCAGGAAGTATCCACGGAAGATTGCGATCTCGAACTGCAGCGGCTGAACCTTATTATCGGGCTGATGGATTTGTTCGCCCCGGAGAAGAAATCTTTTGTTCAGGGACTGGCGCCGGTTCCCCTCTTGGTGGATCCCCAGGAATTGAGCCGCATCAAAACTCAGTTTCCCCTGGATGCACAGTATGCTGCGGCCGAAGATATGGATACGGAATATCGGCGTATCGAACGCGCTATTGGGGACACGGAAAATCGGCTTAAGGATCTTCGGCCTTTTGAGTCCGTACCCTTTCCCGTTGATGCTCTCCGGAAGATCCAATCCGCGAAGGTGGTTTTCGGAAGCATTTCTCGGCAGGGTTTGGAAGCCCTTGTCCGGGATGCCGCCCTGCCCGCGCTTGCGGCAGTGGAAGAGGTGGTTCCGATCCGTCTCGCTGGGGACAATGATAATCAGAAAAAAAGTGGGGGTGCCTCCGCCAGGGAAAATGTCTGGATACTTGTCGCGTGCCGCCCGGAAGTCGGGGAAGCGCTGCGCGGGGTTCTTGACGCTCACGGATTCGCGGAGATTACGTTGCCGCAAATCAGCGGAACGGTTCATGAAATGATTCGGTCCCTCGAAGGGGATCTTGACGAACTGCAAGGGCGGGTGAAGGGGATCGTTGCGAGAGTCGAGAAACTGGTGGAGCACAGGAAGGAGTTCCTGATGCTCAAGGCCTTTTGGGAAGATAACCGTAAATTGAGCCTGGCCCGCACTAACAGCGCCCATGCCCGATGGATCCAGGTCGTGACGGGGTTTGTCCGGGAGATGGATGTGCCCGGGTTGGAGGCGGTTTTGAAAGCGGATTTCCCCACGGTTACCGCTTGCGTGGAAGATCCCTTGCCCGAGGATAATCCGCCTGTAAATATTTCACTGTCCCCCATGGTCCGGCCGGTCCAGATGCTGGTGGACCTGTTCGGACGTCCCGCCTACAACACCTTTGATCCTTCGCCCTTTATCATGCCGACGTTCCTGCTTTTCTTCGGCATCTGCTTCGGGGATGTCGCCTATGGCGGCATGCTGCTTCTGCTCAGCCTGTATATCATGCATAAGACCAAGCCCTATGCGGGCGTGTATAATTTCGCCCGGCTTATGTTTTATGCGGGCATTACCACGATCATCTTCGGCTTCCTGTTGGGTTCGTGGTTTGGAGACCTCTATGCCGAGAAGTATCTAGGCGAGAACAACCTCATGTACC
Source organism: Candidatus Hydrogenedentota bacterium (assembly GCA_012730105.1). Classification (GTDB taxonomy): domain Bacteria; phylum Hydrogenedentota; class Hydrogenedentia; order Hydrogenedentales; family CAITNO01; genus JAAYBJ01. The sequence goes on along the minus strand of JAAYBJ010000207.1, from coordinate 2,642 downwards.
GGATTATGATGACCACGCAGGTTATAGACCCGATACAGAAGCCTATCGTGGTGCTTATGGCGGCGCTGGCAATCGGCATGTTCAACCAGTTTTACGGGATTGCCTTGAAAATGTACAGCGCGATATTGCGCGGCAACAAGGCGGAAGCCTTGTGCGACGGGCTCTTGTGGCTGGTGATTCTGCCGGGTTTTGTCGTCATGATTGCCAAGATGTTCGCCCCGGTGCCTGCGCCGCTGTTTTACCTCGGGCTGGTGTTGTTTTTCGCGGGGGCGCTCGGGCTTATTCTGACCCAGGGCCGCGAATCCAGCGGATTGGCGGGCAAGCTGATTACAGGGGTCATCAGTCTCTACGGGATTGTCGGCAGTTACGGCCTTACCGCCTTTATCGGGGACACCATGTCCTATTGCCGTTTGCTGGCCTTGTCCCTGACCACGGCCATTGTCGCTTTATCCTTTAATATGATGGCTGATTTGCTTCGCCCCATCCCCTATGTGGGCATTTTCCTGTTCATCTTTGTGCTGATTATCGCGCATATTTTTAATTTCCTGATCAGTGTGCTGGGCGCGTTCGTCCATTCGATGCGCCTTATTTTTGTGGAGTTTTTTGGACGGTTCTATGAGACGGGTTCCCGGTCTTTCGCGCCGCTTGGCTTTGATTCCAAGTCCGCGATACTGCATAGGCAGCAGTAGAGGCCCAAGTCGTTGTTCATGGAACGGAACCGCATTCGTGCTGAACGTTTACAACATCAGTTAATGGAGAGTAACCATGGATCAAGCACTAGCTATTGAAATCGGTCGTGGATTGGCGATTGCCGGGGCGGGCCTTGCCGTCGGCCTGGGATGCTGCGGGTCTGGTAAAGGCATTGGTATTGCCTCGCAGGCCGCCGCGGGTGTGATCAGCGAGAAGCCGGACTTGTTCGGGCAATTACTCGTCATGCTGGCGTTGCCGGGAACCCAGGGCTTTTATGGCTTCATCACAGCCATCATGATTTTCATGCGGACAGGCCTGATTAACGGCGCCTGGGAGCCCTCCGCCTCGGTCAGCACGGGTGTGGCCCTGCTTTTCGTGGGCCTGGCCGTAGGGTTGGCCTTATTCGTTTCGGCGGTGTGGCAGGGCGAAGCGTCCGCCGCTGGTATCGCGCTGGTCGCGCGCCGCAAGGAAGAATCGGGCCGCGCCCTGCTGTTCCCCGCCATGGTGGAAACCTATGCCGTGGTGGCGTTGCTGGCCGGCATTCTGACCATCATCTGGCTCACCTCCATGGGCGCGAACGCTGCCTGAGCCTTTTGCGGTCCGGAAGATGGTTCAAAACAGGGAATAAATGTCATGGCACTAGAGCAGATTACGCAGGCGGTGCACGAAGCGGCCCGTACGGAAGCGGACCTTATTCTGAAATCCGCAAAGAAAGCCGCGGAAGAGACGCTTGCTTCGGCGCGCAAAGCCGCGGAACAGGACGCGGAGCGCCGTTACCAGACACTGGCGCGCGCCGTTGAGGAAGAGTTCGCGCGGAAACTCATCCAACTCCAGGGTGAGGCGAACAAGGAACTTCTGACGCGTAAGAATGCGCTGTTGCGCAAGGTATTCGCGCAGGCCCGCGAACGGATTCTGGCCCTGCCCGCCGAGGAGTATGGTTCCATACTCAAGAATTTGCTGGAGAATACGGTGACCGGTCGGGGCGGCAAATTGCGTATCCATGCTTCCGACAAGGATCTTTTCGAAGGACTGACAGCCGGATTTAACGAGGGCCGTCCTGAAGACCAACAGGTATGTATTGACAAGGAACATTTCCTGTCGGAACAGGGTGGTTTCATTTTTGTTAGTGATAAGTTCCAAGTGGACCAGACCCTGGGTACCCTGCTTGAGAACATAGAATATGGTTTGGCCCCGCAAATTTCAGCGGAATTGTTTTCAGGGCAGAAATAACGAGAGGAATCTTTGTTGGCAGCCTTGACAAAAAGCCAGAATAAATGGGGATTTACCTGCGGCCGCGTAAGCGTTCTGGAAGGACGGCTTATACCGTACGAATTCTTCGAGACTCTTGCTGGCCTGGAGAAGGTGGATGACCTGTTCCATCGCCTGCAGGACACCTCGCTTCGCGAGCACATGGTGCCGGGTGCGGTGTCCTGGGAGGACTGGAGCACTATTCTTGACACGTATGTGCATGACCAGGTCGTGTCTTTGCGCCGCAATTGTCCCGATCCCGAGATTGCCGATTTGTTCACCCTCTCCGAGGACTACCTGAACCTGAAGCGGGCGGTGCAGAACCGCTCGGGTTATCCCTTCAATATGAATGTGTTCCCCGAAGCGCGCCTCGCCGAGGTCGCCGCCGGCGCGACCGGCCTGCTCCCTGACATTGTCCGCCCGGCCGTGGCTTCGCTTGCCGGCGTGTCCGGCGGAGATGCCGAAAGCCAGATGCTGGTCGATATTGTGCTGGACGGCGCGTATCTGCGGCATTACATGGGTCTGGCCGATCAACTCGGTGTGCCCGTAGTTCGCGAGTGGGTAAAACTTCGTGTGCTGGGCAGGGCTCTGGTGGTTCTCTGGCGCGCCGCGCGTGCAGGCCACCCGCTGAAACTCTACCAGCAGCATTTCCTGCCCATAGGCGACCTCAACGGGCTGATTACTGATTTGTGTTCCACGGCGGA
>JAAYBJ010000206.1 GCA_012730105.1 Candidatus Hydrogenedentota bacterium | reverse complement strand
GCTGGATTGTGGATCCAGAGGTCCTGGGTTCGAGCCCCAGCCCCGGTACCAGTTTAAGATTTGGAGAAAGCCCTGCACGGTATTACCGTGGCGGGGTTTTTTCTTTTTCCTGCCAGGCAGCATATTTTTGTTTCGGTCCGGGCATCCCGTTTGAGATGGCATGGATGCACCGGACATAATAGACAGGCGCATACGGCCCATCACGAACGCCTTTTTAGGAAACAACGCGGCCGGTATGCATAAGGAGCGGCAGCTTTCATCCATGAAATTTGTTTTCTTCGCCTGCGAAACACGCAAAATCGCCGCCATACGGTATCGTGTGGAATCGTTCGCACGCCTGCTGGAACAGGAAGGCCACAGCTGTGTGGTATGCGTTCCGGCGTCCGTGAACCAGAAAGAGCGGTTCTATGAGTCGCGGGGCAGGCTGGGCAAACTGCTGTATCTGTTGCTGGTCCTGGCGCGCCGAATAACCCAATTGCGGCATGTCATCGGCGCGGATGCGGTCTTTTTCCGGGGACCCGTGTTCCCCTACGGCCCGCCGTTATTCGAGCGTATCATTCATTGCTTAAACAAGCGTCTCGTTATGGACTTGGACGATGCCATCTGGGAACGGCCCGCGTTCGTGGAAAGTCCCTTCGTCCGTTTCATGGATTTTGGCTGGACCGCGAAACTGGCACGATGGTGCCGTCACGCTGTCGCGGGCAATGAAGTGATCAAAGCCTACGTGGAACAGGCGGGCTGCCCGGCGACAATCATTCCCACCTGCATCGACATGGACCTGCACCGGCAGAAACCATACCCTCCGGCGGACCGTGACAGGCCGGTCGTGCTGGGCTGGACAGGCCTGAGCGACAATCTCGGCTACCTGGACCGTATCGCGCCCATCATCAAAACGCTGTCCGAACGTTATCCCCTCGAACTGATGGTGTCCACATCAAAGCCCTATACTTTCCCCGGCATCACCGTCCGGAACCGTACCTGGACCATGAGTGAAGAGATCGACTACTTGTCTGAAGCGGATATCGGCCTGATGCCGCTGGAGGATACCCCGCGCGCCCGGGGCAAGTGCGCCTTCAAGGCGCTGCAGTATATGGGCGTGGGCACGCCGGTGGTGTTGTCGCCTGTGGGCATGAACAAGACGGTGGTCGAAGACGGGGTAACCGGTTTCCTCGCGGAATCGCCGGAAGAATGGCAAGACAAACTTGAGCGCTTGATAACGGACCCCGGCTTGCGTGAACGCATGGGGCGGGCGGCACGGCGTTATATCGAAGCGCAGTATTCGATTGCCGCCTATTACCCGGTGTTTAAAAACGTGCTTCAACGTGCGGCGCGTGATGGAGGCGCGAAGTGACATGCCGTTGCGCCTGACCAACGACAGGGACATTCACCTGGCCCAGGAATGGATCCTCCAGTTGCACACCTGGCTGCGGCGGCACGGCCTGGCCGGGTACGATCCCTTCGACATCAAGGCGCATCCATGGATAAGCGGCATACAACACCGTCCGTTGCTGCGCAAGGGTTCCACAGCCCTGTGTGATATCTTTCCGACACTGTCCCGACGGCTGCTCCGGATTCAACCCGCCATCAATCCCAAGGCGCTCGCCCTGACAGCGCTGGGCCATCTTCGGTTGCACCAGATTACCGGTGACGCGGTCCATCTCGAGAACGGACTCAATACGCTGGAACAGTTGTCACATCTGGCCGTTCCGGGCCACGCGGGTCCGTGCTGGGGATATCCCTTTCCCGTGCGGGCGACAGGTCTGGACTGCCCCGCCTATACGCCCGTCAGTGTGGTGTGCGCCATTGCGGGTGAGGCCTTCCTGCTCGCTCATGAAATCACCCGCGACCAAAGCCACCTTGACACGGCGCTCGGCATCGCCGCTTTCTTCCTGGAAGAACTGCCGCGCATTCCCTGTGAGAACGGCGCCTGGTGTTTCGCGTACACCCCCGTGGACCGCCGGCGCGTGCACAACGCCAACCTGCTTGCGGCGGAACACATCGTGAAAACGGCGGAACGCGCGGGAAATGCCGCCATGAAGGAGGAAGCCGGGCCCGCCATTGCGTTCAGCCTGTCCGCGCAGCGCGAAGACGGCGCGTGGCCCTATGGCGCGAGCGGCGCAGGGGAACCGTACGAGCCGAAGCTGATGGGACTCGTGGACCATCACCACACCGGTTTCGTGCTGCGCGCCCTGCATGGCATCAACAGCGTGTTACCTTCGCCGGAGCTTTCCGGGGCGCTTAAAAAAGGGTACAGATTCTACAGGACGCTCATCCGCCCGGATGGCACGCCCATCAACGCGTACGGTACGTGGCCGGTGGATATTCACGCCTGCGCCGAAGGCATCCTGTGCAACAGCGTGCTGGCGGAGTTGCGGCCCGGCGCAATTGACGCCGCCCTGCTGGTGATGCGCTGGACCCACTACGCCATGCGCGATCCCCGGGATGGCGCACCCCGGTACCGCGCCTATCCCTTCTTTACATCGCGCATTGTGTTCCCGCGCTGGGGCGTAGCCTGGATGTACCGCGCCCTTGCGGAATATCTCTTCGTAACACGTAAGCGCTATTGACTCATTTACACCAGCGCGCGCTGCTCAAGCGTGTCATAAAGGCGGGGACGCGACGCGTCAAAGGCTTCCAGATCCGGACGGATACTTTCCACGATGTCCTGCGCGGAGCGGCCTGACACGATCTGTTCACGAATCCAGGGCCCGCCCGCCAGTGTGTCAAAAAACGGATCCCATTGCAGTTCAGGGTGGCACTGGAATATGGCGCTGATGACGGCAACGGCCGCCGTGAACGGCCGGGCTGTGCGGCGGTCCGTAACATGAAAGGTGATCCCCTGACATAATTGGTCCCGGTACTTGGGATTGGACGCCTTACCGGGTATGGATTCCGGAATATACATGACACCCTTTATCGAGATGCCCGGATGATCCGATTCCTTTACTTTCTTCAGCACACGCACGGGACGCAGCCAGGGCGCGCCGCACACCAGGAAGGGGGTTTTGGTGCCCCGCCCTTCATTCAGGTTCAAGCCTTCAAAGAGGCAGGTGCCGACATACATGAGCGCCGATTCACTGGCGGGTATGTTCGGCGACGGCGCCACCCAGGGAAGACTACAACTGTCAAACTGCAGCTCACGCCACCAGTTGTCGGCCAGGCAAACCTTCACGTCCAGACTTGTCCGTGAGAAGAAGCTTTGCTTGAAATAAAGGGCAAGCTCGCCCAGGGTCATGCCATGCCGTATGGGAATGGGTGCGCAGCAGACGGGAGAACCGTATTTCGCGGCTATAGGTCCTTCGAGAATGGCGCCGCCTACGGGATTCGGCCGGTCAAGAATCAGCATGGGCACCTTGTACGCGGCACAGGCTTCCATGCAGTCCTTCATGGTGGCCATATAGGTGTAGTATCGGGCGCCAATGTCAGGAAGGTCCACCACAAACAAATCAACGTTTTTAAGCTCTTCCCGCGAAGGCTGTTTACGATCCCCATATAAACTGATGAACGGGACGGATTCCTGACTGGATGCCACCTTCTCCCCGGCTTCGGCGCTTCCCGTAAAGCCATGCTCAGGACTGTAGACATAACGCAGCTGCAGCAGTTTCTCCAAACCGAGTGTTTCCAGGATCGGCCGGCCGGTCTGGTCCACGGCGGCCGTATTGGCCAGCAGCGCCAGACGCTTGCCGCGCAGATCATCAAAGGCGTTACGCACCAACCTGTCCAAACCGGTATGCGCATTTGTGGTTTCCGGGTAAAAAGCGGCGGCAATCGGTGTATAAAAACGTCGGCGCAGTTCCCGGTTGTTGCGCCTGGTCTTGTCGGGGTGGCACGTGTTGGAAAGTAGAATCGCATATAGCCGGGTCGCGCGGTCCATCCAGATACAGGTGCCCGTCCAGCCCGTATGTCCCATGGCCGTTCGCGCTGGAAGAAATCCATTCGCACCTGATACGCACGGATCGAGCCACCAGCCCAACCCCTGCCAAGGATAACAGCGCACCTGGCCAATGCGCGTCATTTCATCCAGAGTTTCCATCGGCAGTACGCGGCCATCCATCAGGGCACGGCAGAAACGCTCCAGATCTTCCGCTGTACTGAACAAACCGGCATGTCCGGAAACGCCGCCTTGGGCAAATGCATTGTCGTCATGCACCTCGCCGCGAATCAGACGGCCCCGTTCAATACTATCTTCCGTAGGCGCGCACCGTTCGCGAAGCGCCGCAGACGGTGTGAAACAAGTATCCTTCATCTGAAGGGGCTCGAAAATGTGTTTCATGCAAAAACCGTCGAAGGTATCCTGGGCCGCCTGTTCCACCACCCGCGCAAGCAAAATGAATCCAAAGTCCGAATATTCACGCCGGATGCCGGGCTGCGCGCCGCCCGCTTCAGCGGCAATGCGCTCCACATACTGAAGCCTTCCGGATAATTCCGTATACCAGGGGCGCCACGCCTCCAGCCCCGAGGTGTGGGTGATCAGGTGGCGCAGGGTAAACCGGTTCAGGTTTGGAAGGGGGATGAAGTCCGACACCGGCTGGTTTAGATCGAGTATGCCGCGATTACGCAACAACATGACGGCTGTCGTCGTCGCAACAACTTTCGTCAGAGAAGCAAGATCATACACCGTGTCCGCCGTGGCCGGCTCCTCGCCGGGTGTCAGCGCGCGATGCCCCGAGCCGCCCAGGAAAAGCCGTTCTTCACCTTTCCCCACACATGCCACAGCGCCCGGCGCCTGCGCGTATGTAACGGCACGCTGAAGCGCTGCGCGGATATGCTCATGGTTCACTTGGATGCTCCCGTGGTAGTTGGCTCCGTAATTTTCAATGTCATTCACAATAAAGAACGCCGCACAAGACCCTGTACGGGAAAACCCGGACAGCCTGTGCGGCGTTGCTTCATTCTCAACAAGAATGCCTGCCGACGGCAGGATTACTTCTTCGCGGCGGCTTTCTTCGCGGCCGGTTTCTTCGCGGCCGGTTTCTTCGCAGCCGGTTTCTTCGCGGCCGGTTTCTTCGCAGCCGGCTTCTTCGCGACGGCTTTCTTCGCAGCCGGCTTCTTCGCGACGGCTTTCTTCGCGGCCGGTTTCTTCACGGCGGCTTTCTTCGCGGCCGGCTTCTTCGCGGCGGCTTTCTTCGCGGCCGGCTTCTTCGCGGCGGCTTTCTTCGCGGCCGGCTTCTTCGCGGCGGCTTTCTTCACTGCAGGTTTCGTTGCGGCCATTTGATGTTTCTCCTAATTGTTGTGGCCATCTCCCAGTATCAACTATTGCCGGTCACCCATTCCTTCATGAGCAACCGAGGCCATTGCCTGCCATCCTGGCAGGCGTTGCCTATAACAGGCACATGCCTGGTTATGCCGACAAAAGCAACCTCGCCGGTGCAAACCACAACATCGGCAATGCCATAAAAACACACCGAAAAAATAAATATTCAAATTGCAACTAACATAGTTTTACCAAACTTTTTCAAAAAATACAAGTAAAATTTTTTTTGGATTTTTTTTTGCAGCTTTTTTGTGCGTCAAGGTGAAAAGTTTTCAAGGGTGAACGGTTGTTTTTTTCTCGCCGCGGCCGCACGATATTCACAACGTCTTGTTTCACATAATCATCGAACACCACTGCGGAGAGCCTGTTTTATCACGTCTCCGCATATGCGTGGGCGTTCGCGTAAACGTACGATTGTCACACTGAAGAACACTGCCGAGCACGTGGCGCACCGTGATCGACATTGCGCGCAGGAAGGGAAGCATACGGGGATGATGTCCTGGTTCATGCGGACGGCGTCGCGCAAAAGATCCACGAAAAGAGATCGGAACGTTTCTCACAGATGAAAGAAAGATCCAAAGACAGCTGTCACATAAGACTTACTTCAGAGGAGTCATCGAAAAGATACACAACAAAATCCATGAGAAGTTCTTCCACTGGGATACGCTGCCCGTGATGCAACGTATGGGGATCGTCATCATAGATGAAATAGAACTGGTACATTCCCCGACCGACACGCGCGGAAGCGCTGCCGTTGGGAGCCACGGTCATTTCAAGACCGCCTTCATTGGAAATGATGGCAACATGAGCCCTGCTCTTCGTCGTGTTTTGGACCCGTATTTCGTATGAGCCCGTACGAAGGCTTCGCTTGTATTCCGGCAGCTTGGTTTTTGGACGGTAGGATCGTCCGGCATTGGGAGAATCATCTCCGGCAATTTCACGTTCACGGCGTTTCGCACCCACCACATGAACCCGCGGTTTCTGTGCGCCTTCCTGTGGAACATCTGGTTGCACTTCTTCCGGATATTCTTCCTCTTCGGCGGCGGGCATGGGCAACATTCCGTCGGCGCCGGCCTTACCGGTATCCTGAACAGGCGGCTGTTCGTCCGTTTCAACGGTTTCAATGGTTTCAACGCCTTCGTCTTGATCCGTTTCCCTCAATTGTTCCGGTTTCGCCGTGATAATGGTTCCGGATTTCCTGGTAAGCACCTGGTTTTCAAAACGCGCGGTGATGCTGGAGCCGGTGGCATCGGTCCATTTGTATATTCTGACCCCCGAGCTGCCCGAAGTCAGCGGTTGCGCGTCCATGCCGATGAGCATAAGAACGTCATCGAAGTTCATGCCGGGCTGAATCGTGTCAAACAGCTCCTGGTCAAACTGCCTCGTTTCCTCGTCCACCGCGTTCTCGAGCGGCTCGTTGGCCACGATGCTTTTGCGGAGCAACTGACCGTTTTCAAAGCGGCCCATGAAACTTATGCCGGAATAACTCCAGCGATAGACAAGATTCTTCTCTTCTGTTCCCGCAACCACCACACCCGGGTCTCCTAAAATCCGCTGCACTTCCTCGTAAGACATCCCGGGTTTGATGCCTAAGAGCAGGTCCGCACTGTATTCCGAGGGGGGGCCGGACGTCTCATCCTCTTCCGGCGGGACTTCGCCCTCACCCTCCTCCGGAGGCAGGGCCGGCAGCGCTGCCGGTGATTCCGGGGTCTGTACCCGGGGCGGAGACAGGGGCGTCGCGGGTGATTGCACGCCCGGCGTGGCCGGAGCGGGCTTTCTGCCCAAACAGGAATCACAGCCGCCAAGGCAGAGCAGAATGGCCGCAACCACGACGGCAACCTGATAGGGCTTTTTAAAATGCCTTGGTTGGATATGGGGCACTCTTGCACTCATAATCGCATTCCTTTGCGCGTGAAAATAACTACCCGCCGCTTCCACGGTTCAAAAACACCTGACACCGTCCGGAACCGACAGAACCACCCAGAGCAACGGGTGAAACCGGGCTCGATTGACATAACTGGCGGCAATATGGCATACTACGTATATTAAGGTAAGGTATATCACCCCGTTAAAGCAAGAATTTCTCACAGGGGTGCATAGGGGAGACGGTACCACTCGCAGGATTTTTCCCGCGGTTAGACTTCTCCGGGCTTTACCCCTTTTTCCCAGGTGTATTGTCGGGGTCAGAGGTCTATATATTTGTTAACGTTGCAACACTTCCGTTGGTATACAAAAAATAGCGTGCTTCAAAGGCGTTGTGTAGAAAATAACCCGTACAATTGAAAGGAAAATCTGATTATGGCAACAAAGGTTGGTATTAATGGTTTTGGGCGCATCGGAAGAAATGTATTCAAGCTGCTCATGAATGAATCCGCGTTTGAAGTGGCGGCAATCAATGATCTGACCGACGCGAAAACACTGGCGCACCTGCTCAAGTATGATAGTGTCATGGGCGTGTACAACAAAGAGGTGAAGGCCGACGGCGATTCCATTATCGTGGACGGGAAAAAGGTGCTGGTAAGCGCTGAAAAAGATCCCGCCGCCCTGAATTGGGGTGATAAAGGCGTGGAGCTGGTCCTGGAATCCACAGGTGTTTTCCGCTCCCAGGAAAAATGCGAGCTCCATATCAAAGCCGGCGCGAAAAAAGTCCTGCTCAGCGTGCCGCCCAAGGGCGCCCTGGATGCCATCATCGTATACGGCGTCAATCACGAAACGCTGAAACCGGAACACAAGGTCGTTTCCAATGCCAGCTGCACCACAAACTGCCTGGCCCCGGTCGCCAAGGTCCTTCACGAAAACTTCGGTATCAAGCGCGGTTTAATGACCACGATCCACGCATATACGAACGACCAGAAAGTGATTGACATGCCCCACAGCGATCTGCGCCGCGCGCGCGCCGCTGCCTACTCGATTATCCCGACTTCCACCGGCGCCGCCAAGGCGGTTGGCGAAGTGCTTCCCGAACTCAACAAGAAATTGCACGGCATGGCCATGCGCGTGCCCGTCATCGACGGCAGCGTAGTGGACCTGGTCGCCGAAATGTCCCGCACAGTAACAGTGGAAGAAGTGAATGGCGCCATCAAGGACGCCGCAGAAGGCCCCCTCAAAGGCATCCTGCAATACATGGAAGACGAAATTGTTTCCTGCGACGTCGTCGGCAACCCCCACTCCTCCATTTTCGATTCCAAACTGACCATGGTACTGGAAGGCAATCTTGTCAAGATCATATCCTGGTACGACAATGAATGGGGATATTCCAACCGCTGCATCGACTTGTTCAAGTTGATGGCTGGTTAAGCAACCCATGTTTTTCTTCGGGGCCGCCCAGAATGGGCGGCCCCGATTGTCTGTAAAACCGGTAAGAGGATGTTCCAAATGAAAAAACTCACACTTGACCAGGTGGATGTTAACGGCAAGCGCGTGCTGATGCGCGTGGATTTCAATGTGCCCCAGCATGAGGACGGCACCGTGCGGGATGATACGCGAATCCGCGCGGCTCTTAAAAGCATTCAATACGTCCGCGACAACGGCGGCAAACTAATACTTATGTCGCACTTGGGCCGGCCAAAGGATCTCGCCAAGGCGGCCAATGAAGAAGAACGCGCCGCCATGGAGAAGAAGAACGCTTCCTTGAAAATGGATCCAGTCGCGGCCAAACTCAGCGAACTGGCCGGGGCGCCTGTCAAAAAGATGGACGCCTGCATCGGACCGGAAGTGGAAGCCGCAGTCGCCGCCATGAAAGCGGGCGACATTATCCTCCTGGAAAACACACGTTTTTACAAGGGCGAAACGAAGAACGATCCCGAATTTTCAAAGCAATTGGCCGCACTTAGTGATGTGTACGTTTCCGATGCCTTCGGCACGGTGCATCGCGCCCATGCCTCCACGGAAGGCGTCACCCACTTTATCGCGCAAAGCGCGGCCGGTTTTCTGGTAAGCAAGGAAATGGAGTATTTCGACAAGGTTCTGGAAAGCCCGGAACGCCCCCTGGCGGCCCTGCTGGGCGGCGCCAAAGTCTCGGACAAAATCAGCGTCATCGAACATCTCCTTGACCTGGTGGACACGCTGATCATCGGCGGCGGCATGGCCTATACCTTTCTGAAAGCCAAGGGTTATGAAATCGGCAAGTCCCTGCTGGATGAGCCCGGCATTGCCGTGGCGGAAAAAGCGATGAAACTTGCCGAAGAAAAGGGCGTCAAACTGCTGCTTCCCGTCGATATCGTGGTGGCCGACGCCTTCGACAATAACGCCAACGCGAAAGTGGCCAAAATTAACGCCATTCCCGCGGATTGGCAAGGTCTTGATATCGGCCCGGAGACCATTGATCTCTTTGTAGCGACGATAAAAAGCATGCGAACGGTTGTCTGGAACGGGCCTCTGGGCGTATTTGAAATGGAAAACTTCGCCAAGGGCACGCATGCCATAGCGCAGACGCTTGCCGAAAGCGATGTCATCAGCATCATTGGCGGCGGAGACACCGCGGCGGCTGTAATCCAGTTTGGGCTTGCCGACAAGATGTCGCATGTCTCCACGGGCGGCGGCGCCTCCCTCGAAATGCTCGAAGGAAAAGTGCTGCCCGGACTCGCCGCGCTGACGGACGCGCCTGAAACGGGCGGATGTTGTTGCGGCTGTCGCTAGCCGCGAATCTTTCCATTTAGTATGTTTTTTTTGTTATACTATCGTTAAGTGTAAGTGTCTACCCGTGATTCGGCCAAGCGGTTCACCGTCGCTGTGCTGGGCGCGGGCGTATACCATGAAAGGTGAAAGAAAATGTCACTGGCAAGAGAAGAAAAAGAAAAAATCGTTCTGGCTCACGGAAGTGATAACAAGGATACCGGTTCCGTGGAGGTACAGGTAGCCTTGTTTACTGAGCGTATCAACCAGCTTACCGAGCATTTGCGGCAACACCCGAAGGATTTCGCCTGTCGGCGCGGCCTCTTGCGCCTTGTCGGCAAACGCCGGAATCTGTTGAACTATGTCCATAAACAGGACGTGGAACGGTATCGTACGCTTATCGGCAAGCTCGGTCTCCGCAAGTAACTTTGCATGGGGAGGTTCGGAATCAGGAGGCGTATGCCGCCTGCATTTCTCTCCGGCCTGTTCCGGAGTGGAGAGGTGTCGGTCTGTGGACCGACACGGCAACCAGGCGGACACGGCAGGCGTGCTGCTTATCGTAAGGTGTAAAGGAAAAGTACTATGGTAGAGAAAATTTCGGTTCAAATTGGCGCGGATGAAATACAGTTTGAAACGGGACGTATTGCCAAACAGGCGCATGGCGCTGTAATATGCAAAAGCGGAGACACCATGGTGCTGTCCGCGGTGACTGTTGCGCCGGAAGCGCGGGAAGATGCGGATTTTTTCCCGATGACTGTGGATTACCGGGAAAAGTTCTATTCCGTTGGCCAGATTCCGGGTAATTTTTTCAGGCGCGAATCGCGTCCCTCTGAACGCGAAATTCTGGTCTGCCGCATGACGGACCGGCCGCTGCGGCCCCTGTTCCCCAAAAAGTTTCACAACGAGTTGATGATCTGCCAGACCGTTTTTTCGGCGGACAATATCCATAATCCCGACGTGTTGTCCATCAACGCAGCCTCCGCGGCCCTGCATATTTCCAAGGCCCCCCTCACCGAACCCATAGGCGCGGTGCGGGTCGGCTGTTTCGACGGCGAACTCGTGGTTAACCCGCACATGGACACAATGGAATCTAGCACGCTTGACATTATTGTCGCGGGCACCAAAGATTCCATCTGCATGGTGGAAGGCCAGGCGCATGAACTGCCCGAAAGCCTGATGGTGGAGGCCCTTCAATTCGCCCAAACGCATATTCGTACGATCGTCGGCTGCATTGAGGAACTGCGCGCCCGCGCGGGCGTTGAAAAAATGCCTGTCGATGCCGTGGAACCAGACCCGCAAATCGTAACCGATATCGAAGCCTTGGCCTCCGCACGAATCAAGGAAGCGTTCAGCATCCGCGAAAAACAGAACCGGCTGGATACACTCGACACAGTCAAAACAGACACCCTGCAGGCCTTGCAGGAACGTTACGGTGAAGAGCGCTACACCGCCTGCGCCACCGAAATCTCGAACGTATTTGCCGATCTCAAGAAACGCATCATGCGCAAAGCCGTCGTTGAAACGAATATCCGCATGGACGGCAGGCGTCTCGACCAGGTCCGTGACATCTCCATCGAGGTGGGCATTCTGCCCCGCGTTCACGGAAGCGCTTTGTTCACCCGCGGGGAAACGCAAGTAATTGTGGCCGCCACCCTGGGAACCAGTCGTGATGAAATGCGGTTGGATGAACTTACCGGCGATGAGTTTAGACGGTTCTTCCTTCACTACAACTTTCCCGCGTGGTCGGTCGGCGAGGTGCGCCGTATTTCCGGTCCGGGACGCCGCGAAGTCGGTCACGGAAAACTGGCTGAACGCGCCCTCGAATGCATGCTTCCCTTTCTTCACCCGGAGCGCTACGATGAGGGAGATGAAACGAATTTCCCCTATACCGTGCGTATTGTATCGGATGTCACGGAAAGCAACGGCTCCAGCTCCATGGCCACCGTTTGCGGCGGCTCCCTGAGCATGATGGATGCCGGCATTCCCATCAAAGCGCCCGTGGCCGGCATCGCCATGGGCCTCATTAAAGAGGAAGATGAAGTCCGCATTCTAACCGACATCCTCGGCGATGAGGACCATCTCGGCGACATGGATTTCAAGGTGTGCGGCACCGCCAATGGCATTACCGCATTCCAGATGGACACCAAGGTAAAGGGACTTTCCAGGAAAGTGATGGAAGACGCCCTTGAACAGGCACGGCAGGGACGCGAGCATATTCTCGGTGAAATGAACAAGGCCCTTGACAAGCCGCGTCCTGAGCTCTCCCCGTATGCGCCGCGTATTTTCACCATTAAGATCAACCCCGACAAGATACGTGAAGTCATCGGACCCGGAGGCAAGGTCATTCGGCAGATCCAGGCGGAAACCGGCGCGGAAATTGAAATCGAAGATGACGGCACCATCAATATCGCCGCCACCGACAAAGAAGCCGCGGATGCCGCCATCGAACTGATCCAAGAAATCGTCGCCGATGTCGAAGTCGGCAAAATATACACCGGCCGCGTCACCCGTATCATGAATTTCGGCGCCTTCTGCACCGTGGTAGGCAACAAGGAAGGCATGATACACATTTCCGAACTGGCCGATTATCGCGTGAACAACGTTACCGACATCCTCAATATCGGGGATGAAGTCACGATCAAGGTCATCGAAATCGACCAGATGGGCCGTATCAACCTGTCAAAAATCGCCGCGGACCGTGAACTGGGCCAGGTACAGCCGCCTCCGGCAGGGTACAAGGAAGCCCCCCCGCAGGGCGATGGCGGACGGCCGAGACGGGACGACCGGCGGGGCGGACGCAACGACCGCAACGACCGCAATCATAATCGTTCCCGGCGGGACAATGATCGCGGCCGTGACAGGTAATCCATAGTTTGTTATACTGGCAATGGGTTGCCGCGCAAACAGCGGCAACCTTTTTTTATTGTCACACCGGCAAAGGAGCCAAGATTGATCCACATGGCAGATTCGACAACCACAGTACACCGGCTTGACAACGGCTTCACCATCGCCATGGAACCGCTCCCCTATGTGCATTCCGCCACCTTCGGACTCTGGATCAAAACAGGGTCAGCCGCGGAAGACCCCCGGGAGGCCGGACTGGCCCACTTCCTGGAGCATCTCTTTTTCAAGGGAACAAAAACACGAACTGTTCATGAGATTATGGACGCCATTGAAAGCCGCGGCGGATACATAAACGCCAGCACCTCGCGCGAATACACTACCCTCTATGTGCGTATGCTCGAGGAACACATAGGCGCCGGCATAGAAATCCTTTTCGATATCCTGAACAATTCCCTCTTCACCGATATTGAAAAAGAACGCGGGGTGATTCTGGAGGAAATCGCTTCCATTGAAGACACCCCCGACGAACTGTCCCATGACCTGTTATCCGAATTTCACTGGCCGAACCACCCGCTTGGCAGGCCAATTTCCGGCTATGCCAACACGGTGTCAGGATTCACACGGCAGGATTTCCTTCGGTTTTATTCCACCTGGTACACCCCCTCAAACATGGTATTTTCTATCGCAGGCAAATTTAATCCGGAAGAGGTGTTGCGTCAGGTGGAAGCCGCCATGGCCAACATCAACTCCCAAGATCCTCCTCAAATGGCGGGCATGCCCCGATTTCAACCAGGCATCAAAACCGTGCATCGCCCCATATCGCAGGCGCATATCGGCATCGCGTTCCCCGGATCCTCCGCGACCGACGCAGACCGCTTTCAATGCAGCATGCTGACAGGCATTCTCGGCGGCGGCAGCACCGCGCGCCTCTTCGAGTGCATTCGTGAACGGGAGGGGCTCGCCTACAGTGTCTACGCCTATCACACCAACCATATAAACACCGGCATGATGGGCATCTACGAAGCCGTAGCTCCTAATAATTGCGAGCGGGCCGTCGCGCTGACGCTTGATGAATTGAGCCGCATCCGCCGCGAGCCGGTCAAGGCGGAAGAACTGGAATGCGCGCGGCAGCAATTGAAGGGGTCCATGCTTATGGCCTTTGAAGGCACCTATGCCCGCGTGTCTCACATGGCCAAAGGATTGCTGTTCAAGGGGCGCGTGACGCCTGTGGAAGAAATCGTGGCGGATATCGATGCGGTGACCATTGACGGGCTGCTCGAATACGCGGCCGCTCACCTTACACAGGAGTCCTGCGCCATGCTGGTACTCGGTCCAGAAGAAATTAAAATTCCCGTGGAGATAGTGCTTTGACCATGCTTCCGGTTCGCATATCGATACAACGGCTTCCCGGCAACGACGACCTGGCGCTGCCCGCATACGAAACCGAACATGCCAGCGGCATGGACCTCCGCGCCGCCGTAACGGAAACTACCGTGATTCAACCCGGTGCCCGGCTTGCCGTCCCCACCGGAATCTGCATCGCCATCCCCCCGGGTTATGAGGGACAGGTGCGCCCCCGCAGTGGCCTGGCCTTTAGAGAGGGGATCTCCATGATCAACACCCCGGGCACCATAGACGCCGATTACCGCGGCGAAATAAAAGTACTCCTGATAAACCTCGGTGAGAAGCCTTTTCTCATCCGCCGGGGCGACCGTATCGGCCAGCTAATCGTGGCGCCGGTCGCGCGCGTTGAATGGCAGGAACTACAGTCGCTTGACATAACGCTCCGCGGGGAAGGGGGCTTCGGCCATACGGGGATATGACCCGTCAACGTTCCCGGATCAGGATACGATCGGCCTGAACTTCCCAGCCGAACCGGGCGAGCGGCCACTGGCGGATGAGTAAGTCCAGGGCCGTTGAAAGCCTTACCTTGTTGATGACACACGGGTTGATGGGAATGTCCGCCAACTGACGCCGGGCTACGATTTCCACGCCAAGTTGTTCGGTCAGGGGAAACAACGCCTCATGCAGCGGCACGGGCTGCGAGACAAGCACCACTTCCTCCTTCTTTTCGGGATTTGCCGGCAGGACCAGTGATACCTGGCGATCCAACAATGCCTGCAGGGCGTCATTTGGGGAACCCGTTTCCAGGCGCACGGTGGACGGACCGTTATTTTGAGGCGCGCGCAGGAAAATATACTCCGGCGTGCTTTCCACTTCGAACGCGTCGCGGGCAATCCTGGCGGACTGTAGAATCGCTTCCAGAACAGTGGCAAGGGGGAGATCCGGCAAATACAGCTCGCCGCAACGGGATTCGGCAATATAGTTGTCCGCCACGATGGTGATATCAAGACTCTTGCTCAACGCGGAAAAGAGCACATACAGATTTGTCTTCGCGCCAAACACGGCGCCGACACGCATTTCCCGGTATCGTTCGTCAAGTTTATCCAATAAGGACACGCCCATCAGGGGCTCATAACGTTGCGGAAGTATCAGGTAGTAATTTGAAGTATGGCTGTAGGTGGCGTCTGCGGCCGAAGCAAAATCGGCGATGACTTGTTCATAAGACGCCCCCTTGTAGTTCACCGCGGCCATAGCATGTTCTTCCAGCCCGCTCATCAAAACGAAACCGCCGCCCACCGTAGTGCCAAAAGTCCGCATCATGTCGCCCACCGGCGCCATGGGATGGCTAAAGCTAACCGGACCAAACTTGGGCTTTGGGGAATCGGGAGCGCTATCGGGAGATAAATTAGGGCGTTCTCTTGCACTATCCCGGGCACAGGCGGCAATCACCAACACCGCCGCCATACATGCAAGGGCGGACAGGAATGGGGTGCGTTCGACTTTTAATAAACGTTTCATGGCTTCACAGAAAAATATCCGGGCGTTGAAAACAGTTCGGCGGCTTCACCTGAATGAACGCGGACGTGGTCGCAGCATAAAGCCATTCAAATAGCCCAGGCAAAAAAATGGGACTCCGACTGAAGCGCCGAAACGGTCTTTTCACGCTTTGCCCGCTCCGTTTGCGGTCTCCCCTTCTTGAGGATACGTCACAACGAAGTACAGATACACTAGCACACTCTGTTTGGAAGAATCATCCCGGGAAAAAAACAGCGGACTCCGGTTTTCTGGAATGACGCCGTGTCTCTTAACGCCACCGTGCTAATAACTGACAAAATCCTGGGTCAGATAAAAGGCGCCCTTGTCATCCTGCGCTATACCCACACCAGTGTGGGTATACCTGGGGTTTAAGAGGTTAACGCGATGGCCGTAGCTGGCCATCCATCCCTCAACCGCCACGATGGCGGGATCGCTATAGCCGTAATTGTACGACAGGTTCTCCCCATAGCGCATCCAGGCAATTCCGGCATTATCCAGGCGGTCACCTGGAGAGTCCCCTTCAAGGTTGTTGTGGGCAAAGAAGTCGTTGTCCGCCATATCCTGACTGTGTTCCCTGGCAACAACGGCAACATGACGATCCTGGAACAGCTCCGGTACGCCCGCGGCGACGCGTTCGGCATTGATCAGCTCATACACTTCCTGTTCCAACTCGGAAATATAGTCGGTAGGCGCTTCGCCTTCGACCTCCCCCTCTACCTTCCCCTCGGGTTCCCCTTCCACTATGCCTTCAGGCGCTTCACCTTCGATAGAAATTTCGCCTTCGCCTTCTGGTCCCTCTTCCGGAATTGGAATCAAGAGGGGACACCCCATGAGGCTGAGGGAAACGAAAAAAAGAACCAGCCAGAATTTTAGTTTGACCATATATAAAAAGATTCCCGAATACATTTTCATGTATCGACGCAGGGCAATTATAGCATATGGTGCAAAATTGTGCAATAGAAATTTTATTTAGGAAATAACTGCGAAGCTCCAGAAAAAATATTTTCATTCCCTCCAAAAAGCGGGTATTGTTGGTCTATTTCCCTGAATATGACCTGTATTAATTGAAATAAGACATGCCAGCCGAAAAACATGGTGCCAAGCAATGTACTAAGAAAGAAATGGATGTCAATAAATAAAGATCAAAAAACACAAGGGGATATGGCAGAAAAAATAAAAATAGCCGTTTAGATCACTTATTGTCAAGTGTTTTCCCAAGGGGATCCTGCAGTGCCTGCTGCAGGGTTTCAAGGCGCGCGCACAGCCCATGAACCTGTGCCGTATAGCCGGAAGCCACGGCAAGGGAACGCTGTTCATGGGGACCCATGGAGAGGTCAAATAAGTCGGCCTGTTCCACTGCCGGATACTAAATCATCTTAATCGAATCCGCACGAATCATAAGTTGCAGGTCCTGGCAAGCCCCATAAACCTAAAAAAAGCAGTTGAACGGGACTGACACCGTATTTTGCGGCATGAAATAGAGCAAGCAGGTCGGTCTGTCCCCCACCCGATGGCTGCATCGAATACCCACAAAAAAAACGCGGGCTATGGGCCATATCAAAGACATGGCATGCTTCAATTGCTTTTTTTTGTTGATTTTTACAATCAGCGACCCCCGGCGATGCCGGTGGTATGAGGATGACCACTAAAAGGGGCCCGAATTCCAGCCTGTTGTAGGTTGCCCAACTATCGCTTAACAACAGCGACCTGATGCACGTCATTCCGTCTTTTTCGCGTGGAAATGTCTTATCCTGCGATGGATGCCATAGCGCGCGAATCAGACTAAAGCAGTAATCGTCAGCAAAAAGCAACAGGATGTTGGGCCGCTTATTGTCGGCCCATGCTTCGTCGCTTACCGAAAGATACCGGAAATGCCACACAACCCGTCGTGCAAATAACAGTAGTGGATGGTTTTAGTAAATCACGCCTGCTGAATCTTCTGGAATCATAGTTCATAGTCGCTTTGCTGTCCTGTGAAGGAAGAATATAACCGGAACCATCAGTATCGCAGCCCCTTACAGGTTCTACGAAACGTACCCGGAGGAATTTTGTTACGATATAAGTGTATACTATCCATACTATACACGTTTTCCCAGGAAAATCGAATTACCGGAAACAGATACAAGGAACTGCGGGATTATGACCAAAAAAGTACTCTCCATTGCCGGCGGCATGGTGGTGATCCTTTTCACCCTCTTGTTCATCCTGTACAGTCTATTTACCGGCCCGGATGACCTGTCCGTGTTTATGCCGCGGGAAACCTCCCCCTATGTACTTCCCTACCCAAAGGGTGTGTCCAGATTCTGCGTTCAGGGGGTGCGCGGTATAGTAAGCCATCGCGGCAAAAGCCGGTACGCCTATGATTTCTATATGCCCGTCGGCTCCGACATCTGCGCAGCGCGGGCGGGTGAAGTAACCAAGGTCGTTGACAGCTATGACGGCAATGGGGTAAATTGGCCCAATAACGTTATCTGGGTGCTTCATGAAGATGGCACACGTGCCTGTTACGCCCATATTCGTAAAGGTGGCGCCAAGGTCAAAACAGGGCAGCAGGTCGTGCAAGGGGAAGTTATTGCCGCCAGCGGGAACGTGGGCAACAGCATGATGCCGCACCTGCATTTTCATGTTTTCGACCCTGAGAGCGCCATGACCCAGCCGATTAGTTTTTATGATGTTCAGCGCCATGCGGGTGTGCCGCGCATGTTTCACTGGTACATTTCCCAAGAGTCAGAAAAGCGGTAACAGTCCAGTATGAGCCTATGGCAACAGGGCGTATGGGAAGTGGATGTTCCACGTGGAACATTACGCAGGTTTCTGGTGGGTAATGATGTACAACTCTCCGCGGCGCAACGCCGCTTGCCGCCACGCATCCTCCACATGTTCCACGTGGAACGTTTTCAGGCTGGGAAGCGGGGTCAATTCACCCTGGCATAGAAACGCACACCGCTGCGGCATTCGTTTTAGTAGCGAAGGATGGAAATGGCGCGGCCGCTCTACGGCCCGTGCCGTAATACACCGCG
Organism: Candidatus Hydrogenedentota bacterium; assembly: GCA_012730105.1. Taxonomy (GTDB): domain Bacteria; phylum Hydrogenedentota; class Hydrogenedentia; order Hydrogenedentales; family CAITNO01; genus JAAYBJ01. The sequence goes on along the minus strand of JAAYBJ010000206.1, from coordinate 15,325 downwards.
CGTCCACCTTGGGCACCGCTTCCGGAAAACCGCCATGGATAATCTCGATGCCTTTCAGTCCCAAAGTTGCCGCCACGCGCTGCAAAAATCCCGCCTTGCGCATACTGCGCTCCACCAACACCATGGGAATTTCCGGAAGCAGACACTTGATCGGAATGGCCGGAAACCCGCCACCCGAACCAACATCCAGCAAACCACCCTCGTGCCCACAATGACGTACTACATAGGGAATCAGGCTGAGCGAATCAATGAGGTGCCGCTCCTCTAAAAAGGCAACATCCCCTTCTGACACAAGGCTGATCATGGGGTTCCACTGGCGTACCAACGATAGATGGCCTTGGACCCGTTGCAGCGCTTCCTTGCCCGGTTCCTTCCCAAAAAGGGGACAGAGCAATGCATAGGCCTGTTCTAATGCCTCAACAGTCATGGGGCAACTCCTTCAATACGGCTCGTTATCCGGGCCTGTCGTGTTCGACCTTCTTTCTGTTGTCCGGGCATGGACCCGGGTACAGCGCACATGGATCCAAATGCGCGCATAGCGCCAATGCCCAACAACCGTATTAACCGCCGTATGATAAATACCGGAAAGCAGGGTCAATCGCACGGGAAGCTCACGCCCGTCCACAAGCCGGCACCGCCGCTCTTTTGCGCCGCTGATTGTCGATAACAGTTGCAACCGGGGGCTATTAAATAGCACCACAAAAATGTCGAGGTGCTCCTTTCGGATAGCGCGGATAATTGTCACAACCTTTTTAATCGCACGTCCTCGGCCAGTATCGGGCAACAACGGCTGACTTGAGATGTTCAAGCCGGACAGCAGCTCCACAGGGAAATGCTCTGGAACGAAGGCGGTTATGTCCGCTTGGGGGTGGGTTTCCCGCAAGGACCGCACCGTCTTGATAAAATGCGGCCCGTAACTATAAAAAAGGCCTATACGGGTTCTTTGTGTCATGGCACCAGGGATTCTATAAGAGGCAGGTAATGTGAGTCAATCACGGTATCCCAGATATAGTGTGAAAGAACGCGCTGACGTCCCGATGTTCCCATGCCTCGTCTGAGAGCATCATCGTCCAACAGCCGGTTCAGACAGTACACCAACGAATCCACATCCGACCTGGAAAACAACAAGCCGGTTTCTCCATGCAACACGATGTCATGCAGCCCGCCACAGTCCGCCGCGCAAACAGGCACCCCGGCCATCATGGCCTCCACCGCCACCAGGCCAAAAGGCTCCTGCCATAGGGAAGGCACCACGCAGATGTCCGCCCGTTCGTATAAAGCCCGGACTTGGTCGTGGGAAAGCCAGCCCGTGGACGAGAAAAAGGGCCCCCGCCACATGGGGTCGAAATGGGTGGCCAAAATATGAAAGTCATTCCGCCTCGCCAGCAACCGTGCTCCCGCTTCAATCAACAACGACAAGCCCTTTGCCGGATCCTCCACACGGCCTGGCATAAAGAGAAGTTTCTTGTCCGAGTCAACGGAAATCTGCGGTAGTGGCCCTGAACTCTCCGCAACGGGGGAGACACCGCCTGGAATTACCCGCACCTTATCCTTGTAAGAAGGCAGCGCTTCCTTCAAGGCTGTATTATATACAACAATGGCGCTCATGACATCCAACGCCTCCAGGACGGCGCAGTGATACCGCGTATCGTACGCGTTCGCAAGCAAATACTCCTGCGACCAGGCATGCCATCTGCCTGATTTGATTTCCGGGGCAAGGGTTGTAAATGCACATCGCCTGCAATGGTCCGGATGGTCGAGATAATTATAGGGACAGGGCTCGCCGTCTTTAAAGCGGTATGCGTCCCGCGCACAGAGCAATTCATGGGCGTAGTATCGGCTAATCAGGGGATATTTCCGCAAAGCAAGCGCCAGCAACGGCTTCAGGCCATAGCCATGCGCAAGAAAAACGATGTCAGGTTTCCAGGCATCCACGGCACCACAAATCTTGCCAATAATTTTATCCGCCTGGTACTCTCGCTGGACTATGGGAATCACAGAACAGGAAAAGGGCAAGACGCTGATATCCACAACCCCCCGTCCCGTTACGCCTTCAAAATGGGGAACAAACAATTTCAGGTCAATTCCGGATCTGCGAAGTCCTTCAAGCACATGGAAAACATCCACATCGGCACCGCCTTGAGGCGGCCAGCAGAACAATAAATCCACACAGGCTAACCGTATGGGCATACCGTTTTGCTTTTGTTTATCCCTCATTTATTTTTCTAGCTTCCTGTTTTTCTTATTCTTTCTGAAGAAGTGTGTGAACGGCATCCATGAGTACCGTCTCCACCTGTGGCGCCACCTTGCTGGCCTTTCCGCTGGTCTCGTAACCACCCTCTTCATACCCTTTGGCGGTACCGATATATCCGGTTCCATAATCCCCGTATGCGGCCATGGTCACAAACAGGTCCGGCCGGGCCTTCTTCGCCGCCAGCTGATATTCCACAAACAACTCACCGGGCATATGAATGACCCTGGCTTTTCCAAGGCTCAGGCAGCTGATATCCAAGGGCCGGCCGGCCTTACAACGTTCCACCCATGCGAGGCCCGCTGCATTACTCAGTATGCCAACCGCATCAGCGCCTTTTTCCAATTCAGCTTGCAGTGACTCGCCGTTTAAAAGAGGAGAAACCGGCAAAAGGGCAGGCACCACACCCCAGTCGACATCTTCCGGAGAGACCGGCATCCGTTCCGTGCTTTCCCAGGCCCGTCGCATGCCGTCAGCCAAACGCTCCGCGAGTCGCAGCCTGTTTTCTTTGGATCCGTCGTTATATTTTCCCGCGCCCAGATTGCCGCCTGCGCCGTTGAAATGTATATGCAATGCTTCCGGCACCGCCAATTGCCTCATAAAACGCGCAAGCCCAGGAAAATCCGGATTAGGGATGCCGGTACGATAATAACTTTGGGGATGGCACGCATAATAACTCAGGACGGCCACTGGTGCATCGTCATTCCATAGGCTGATCAGCGATACTTCCGGATCGATCAGGCCTTCTGGTTCAGCCCGTAAAACCGGATCCTTGCACGTTGTGTATCGAACAGCGCGCACTTTTCCCGCCTCATCCAGAATGCGGCGATTGGAGGCGACTTCTTTCACTTCCGCCGATCCCGTGCCGATATGGGTGACCGGTTGCGCCGATATCAGTGCATCCCGTACAGCCCACTCCAATTTTTCGATCACTTCTCTGGCGAAACTCCCTTCGTAACATCCGGGATCCGCATTATACTGTTTCGCTATGGCCTCTACCGAAAAATCACAGGCAGGGGCGTCATGCTGATGCACCGTGTGCACCGCGACCCTTTCGGGAACCGTACCAGCTCCCCGCGCAAGACCTGCGCGAAACGCTGCATGCCCATCGTTGCCAATGCCTATCCAGTCCAAGGCGCACAACACAATGGGTTGACCCGCACCGATAAGGACCACCCCTTTTGCCCGCAACCCCATGTCCCAAGTGTTCACTACCGGGTCATAGGCCATTTGCGATCCAATGGGAGGCGTGACATCCACATCAAACACCGCCGCGGTCAATGATTCTCCATAGGCAATCGGATAAATCACTACGGCAACCACAAACACTATTAACAAGCCGTCCATCTTTGTTCTTAATAACTTCATCATTCCTTTTCTTTTTGCTCCTGGCTTATTGTTGTCAAAAAGCCCCTTGCTTATTTCAGAGGCACGGTACTCAAAGACAATACCATATCCACCGCATCGTCCTATAACCGGTTTGAAACGGCATCCTATTCCTTCTTGTTTTCGACGCACATACTGCAGTGCCGGTTTCCAACAAAAAGCCCGGCCATGAAGGCCGGGCTTGCGGTGCTTTTTTCTTTGTTTTGTTAACGCTGTTCCGCCGCCAGTTGTTGCGCCGCCGCACAAGGGATCATGACCCTGAACCCTACGTTGTATACCGCCTGCCAGGGTTGGTACGGTACCCTGAACGCCGCCCGCGCACGGACGGGTTTGTCACTCCAGGAACCACCACGCACCACCCGCTTCACGTCTTCCTTCACATCGTTTCTGCCGTCCTGGTCCGCATACGGATAGGGGCGGTAGGCGGACAGCGTCCATTCGCAGACGTTGCCATGCATATCCTTAAGTCCCCAGGAATTGGCGGCATACCGGCCTGCATCACACATGAGCCGTTCGCCGTCATCAAAGCGCGCGTCTTTGGGCAGGAAATCCATGAACGGGGACGGGTTCGGGATGGGCTGGGGATTGATGCCAGCCACGGCCAAACGTTGAACCGACGCATCGGCAAGATTGGCGAAGCCCGCGAAGTCGGTATCCAAACCGCCGTAGGACATCGCTTCGGCGCTGCCCGCCCGGCACGCCCATTCCCATTGCGCCTCCGTGGGCAGGGAACAGGCCTCGCCCGATTGCCCCGCCAACCATTCGCTGAAGGCCCGGGCTTCATGCCAAGAGATCCGGATAACAGGCTGATTCGGTTCATTCGCGGGATAGCCCGGTGTCGTGTGGTCCTTGTTGTGCTGGTCAATAAATCGGCTGTCATGCTCCGGATCGAAGCGCGCGTATTGCGCGTTGGTGACTTCCGTCACGCCCATCCAAAAAGGCGTTTCAATCGTGACAGAGGTCAGCGGCAACTCGTCCGCGAACGCGCCGCCGCCCATGACAAAGGTGCCGGGCGGCACCAGCGCGAATTCCATGGTCACCCCTTCACCCAGGTCCAGGGTACGTCTGATTTCCGGGCCGGCCGCCGCTTGACGTGCCATGGCCTCTTCAGCTGCAAAAGGCCAGCCGTTTGTTTCAGGCGGGTCCAGCGCAAGCACGGGCTCTACTGGGACAAGATATTCCCTGGGATAGGCTGCCGGCGACAACTCCTCCTCTGAAGGATCTTCGGGTAGCAGAGAATACAGCGCGCGCATCTCCGCGCGGCGTTCGCAGCCCGTGTCCGGGATCGTGGTATGATCGCTCCAGCGGCCATGGTCCGGCGCGTTCAAGTCTATCCAGGTAATCAGCCGGTCCCACGCTTCCCCATCCAGTTGAACCCCTTTGTGCCCTTTACCAAGCAATTGAATCAACTCGCTGGTATCCGCGTGCCACTCCATGGGCTTCTGGAGATGATAGTCACTCTCCGGCCCGGGCCGCCGCACGTAGGGATGCAGCGCCAGGTAGGACCTGTTAAAGTTGGATTCGCCCCGTTCCTCGTGATCCCTGAAATCGGGACGCCCGTCCGTGATGGGTTCCGCCCCGTGACAGCCGACGCAATGACGGTCTAGCACCGGCTGTACTTCATGCTTGAAACTGAAGCCCCGCGCCTTGCCGTACCAGGGCGCAATATCATCCGGAACACGACGCGCCGCCAGGGTAAACTGCGCGGGCGGCGCGGTATTTTGTGGCTCGTGACATCCCACACAGGAAAGCACCTCGCCCGGCATGGCGGTAAACCAGCTGCGCATGACCTGCAGGGCCTTGCCTTCCTGATCCAGGGGTTGCACGGCAATGGGCGTGTTGGCTGGCACCCGGAAATACGCGGATCCGTCTTCCGATACAGGCACTGTCCCCAAAATACGGCGCACGTCCCAAGGCCCCTCCATACCTATATGCTGATGGCCGCCGATGCGCTGATACCCATAGTGGAACGAATACAGTCGAAGCGCTTTTACGGTGCCCCGGGGCACATTGCGCAACCCCGGACCTTCATACACGTCCATCAGGTAAACGGTGGCGTCTTTTTGGGCCAGGTTGACCCGGTCAGGAATGACTGGCGGCACGGGCTGCTTTCGCAGCGGCAAAGGCTCGAGCATGGCGTATCCGGGCTCTTCATGCAAAAGCAGCATATTGTCGAAGGTATCCACGAGGTATAGACCCACGGGCTTGTCCGGCGTGGGTTTGCAGGAAACCAGGAAAAAATGCTCACTGAGCGGATAGGGGTGCAGAAACCGTGGCCAGCTGTTTTCCACCAGCTGGTCCGCAATCACCGGCTCCACCGCTTGCCCGTGGCCCGGAATCCGCTGCACCACCCCGTCGGACTCGTGGCGGCCTTTTGAAGGATCGAGAATCACGAGTTCACCGAAGCGGGCCACCCCGTGATGACCAGAAACGATGGTAACCACTTTGGTCGGATCGTTGGGGATGGGCCGTGTGTAAAACATGGAATTCGGCCAGTAGGAGTTGCTACCGTAAAATTCCACCTGGTTCGTGCCGTCGGGATTCATATGGAACAGCAGGCGCGAAAAATAGTGCGGCGTGTCGGAGTATTCCCATCGTGAATAAAGCACGCGCCCGTTGTTCAGCACGGTGGGACACCAATTGTGGTCCTGGTCAAAACAAAGTTGCCGGATGCCAGTGCCGTCGGCGTTCATGATATACAGGTTCGCTACGGCGTCGCTGCCGCCCACACAGGGAATGCCTTGAAAACAGCGGGTGGAATCGAAAATTATACGCCCATCCGGCAGATAACAGGCATCGTAGTTGTCCACATCCGGTTCCGTTCCCGGCGTTACCTGGCGCAGACCGCCACCATCGACGACCATCTCCCAGATCTGCCAGCGGTTATGGGAGCCAGGCATGGAAAACAGGATCTTGTCCGCGTCAAAATGCAGATCGACATCCGCAAGGAGCACATCCTGCTCCGGCCGGTATATCCGGACCGGTGTGCTGTCTTTTTTAAAGGGCGTCAATACGACAAGCTCATTGTCATATCCCCGACGCGGCAGGGAACAATTGCCCTGCCAATTCTGAGGCAGGCCGAGATTGGCTTCCGAACGGCGAATCAACATGACTGTGTCAAAATTAAGCAGCGGGTTCGCCAGCAAGGCCTCGCGCTGCAGAGCGATCAGTTCGTCGATCGCAGCCAGTGCGGCCGCATCCGCCTTGTTTATCCCCTCCCGGATCGCGTCCATCCGCCCCGTGAAGCTGTCCAGGCGGGCCAGATAAGACGCGCCCCCGGTATAGTCCTCAGGGTAGGCCACACTGAGGTGGTTGATAGCCCGGCGCAACGCTTCCACATCCACCAGGTCCAGGCGGTTCACCCCGTCCCGGGCCGCGCACGCCCGCGTATATAAGTCGAGTCGGCGCGAAGAATCACCCCCGACCCCGGAGAGTTCCTGAAATTCAAGGCCCAGCGGGGCGCCCGCGTCAGCGCGGGGACCCAGCGCTTGGACAATCATGGCCTCTTCCAGTTTTGCGGGGTCCGGCAGGGAAAACCAGGCCAACGGGCTCTCCACGCCCAAATCACCTTCCATCCGGTGGCTTTCAGCGGGAAAATCCGCCCGGACCTGGTTCCATAGGGCCTGTACCGGGTCGCCGGCCGGCCCAAAATAGAATCCACAGCCGCCGCTGATATTGTAAATCCGGATAAGCAACATGTTTTCGCCCGCCTGCAACGGCAATTCCACGATATCCTGGTCCGGCGCCGCACCTCGCGGCACATTTCGGGACAGCAACAGCGCGCCGTTCAACCACACCTTGATGCCATCATCACTACCGAACCCGGCCTTAAATACGGCCGGGGCGTCTGAAGTAATCACACGCGCCAGGTAGATTGCGGATTTGTCCGGACAGTTCATAGCGTTTGGAACACCATCCTTGAATTCATTGCGCCGCAGCCACAGCCGCTTGTCCACCTCGTTGCGCGCGTTTAAATCCACACCCTGCTCGGGAAACGCGGCATCATCAAAACTGGGGGCAGGCACAGGCTCGATGCCGTTCCACGGACCGAAGCGGAGCCCGTCCATACCCGGACGCGACGACCGCCAGGCCTGGTAATTCGCCCGCATCGCCAGCATGGTTTCCTGCCAGGAAGCGCCCCTGGCATAAAGGGAAGCCTCCTCACCCCGCGACGGCGGAGCAGGGAATATCAAGGAGAACACAAACACCGTCGACAAGCATAAAACCACATTTTTTCCATAATAGGTGCGCATAAAAGCCCTTTCTGCAGGATGATTTCGTGAAGGGAAAAGTATAACAGTATGACCACCCCCGGCGCACAGGAGTGTCACACATGGTGATTATTTTTGGACTTATCCCCGGACAGGTTTCCTGCGCCGGCCACCAAACCAGGGCAACACAAGCGTCAGCAAGCCAAGCGCTACGATACTGGAAACGGGCATACTTGCCTCTGTTATCACCTCGAGTACAAATGGCGGACTCTCATACAGGCCCTTGCTTTCATCCGTAACGAGAAGCTGGTATTCTCCCGCATCGTCAGGCGTCACATTGCTGATGTGGTATTCCGTGCCGGCCTGCCCCTCCAACACAACACCGTCCTTGTACCAGGCGATCGTCACCGTACCTACCATATAAGACAGGAACGCGCTCAGCGTAACTGCATCCCCCTCTTTCACTTTCTGGCTGCCGAGGATAATTGCCTGGCCGGAGCCGGTGCTGCCCGGGAAAACGGAGGGATTCAGCGCGTAGGTGACATAGGCATCAGGCCCGTATTGATAGTACGCCTCATACTCCTCGCGATTGGTGGCGCCGTCACCATCGGCGTCCCCCTCGGCGGACAGGAATTCCGGCAGGCGCACGTACAGCGCAAGATTCAGGTCGCCCACATATTGCACTTCGTTGATAATGTCCATCAAGCCCACAATAAAACCTGTGGAGCCTTCATCGCCCAGGGTAATATAAGCGGCGGCCACTTCCAGCAGACCGGGAGCGATGCCGTTGACGATGGCCGCGTTACTCGCACCGATGTCCGCGACCAGCTGCAGACGGTTGTTCCTGTTCGCCTCATAGACCTGTTCATACTGCACGCCGCCCGTACTGCTTAGATCAAGCGTCTCCGTATCCAGAATTCTCCGGAACACGCCCAGCTCGTACCCGCAATCCAGCATGCCGTTACCGTTGAACGTCATGGTTTCCGGGTCCGCCCCGCCGTTCAAATCCGCCGTTTCGGGATCGAGCAGATCGAACAGGGCGATGGCGAAAGGCGGCAGCAGGCTGCGCAGCAGCTCGTTCGTATAGATGCCGCCAAGCAGCTCACAGTAATACCCTTCGTACACCACAGGAGCTTCGCCTTCGGTTTCACCCTCCGCGATTTGGGGGCGGTTCTGGGCGAGATAGGGCGCGCTCTGGGTGATGGTCAAGGCGCAGTGCGCTTCGTCCGGAAGGCCTACGGGCACGCCGGTTGGCGTACCCTTGTAATTGATGTCCGGGTTGGAAAAATAAGGTATCCGCGTGCCGGGCGCGTAGGACATAACCGTCCGATACAGTTTGCTGTCTTCCGCTCCGTAAAAGCGCCAGCCACGGGCATAGCTGAAAAGCCGGTAACCGTCAGCGGTAATGTTTTCCTGGTCATGGTCGCAGCCCATGTTATGGCCCAGTTCGTGCGGGAAAGTAAGGCTGCCCAGGGAATAGTAAGTGGTGATGCTGAAAGCGCGCTGCGCCATAGTGGCATCCAACGCGGTCAATATCCAGCCGATGCCCGCCACATCACCGCCGGACGCGATGAGAGACACCATATCGGCCTCATGGGCGTCACGCAGGTCATGCACTTCATCCATAACACCGTCATTGTCAAAGGTGAGTTTCGCCAACGCCAGCGCCAGCTGATAATCCTCAACATAGTCCACCTCAGCCATCTGCACCGCAGTAAGGGTCAGGGGAATAAGGCTGTTCGCATAAGATACATTCGCCATATCGACTGCGTTGAGAATCATCGTTTCCATGGCAGCCGTACTCCCCGCAAGCGTCCTGGAGGCCGGCGTATAAACCACCATCACGTCGATAATAGCGGGATCTTCCTTGTCTGCCTTGCCTCGTATCGCTGCCGGTTGCCCGCCGGAAACGCGAAACGCTTCCGGATGCCGGCACGCGCCGCATTCAGGGCGGGCGGTCTCATCGATCTCCTCCAGCACATAGCCCTCCGGCGAATTGGACACACGAAGCCAGCCCCGCTTGGTGTCATGGACGGAAATGGTGACATGGCCCGCGTGGACTGTCAAAATAAAATGCCCGCTGTTTTCCCCGGTCAGCGCGCCCGCCACGGAAAACGTGCCGGAGCCGTGTTCGCGTTCCCAGGATACTTCTCCGAAGACATCTCCGGAAAACGTGGGAAAACAAAGCGGGTCTCTGTCCGTCTTGGCGCCCAATGCGAACAAGTCAGAAGCAAGGCGAACCTCGGCGCTGCGCACGACCACTCCATCGCTCTTTGGATTCTCCCGCACCGGCGAAACCACCTGATATAACGGCGCCGCAATCTCCTGCGCTCCGGCCGGAAACAGTGGGGTTAATATGCCGATTCCCAAAACCAAAATAAACACTACCGGCAACGATATTTTTCTAAACATGATCCGGGATTCCTTTGTGAATATGAGATTCAAGCTATCTCCATGACACTGATATTTTAGCAGATATTGCGGGATTACTATATCGTTGGGCTATTTATGTTCCACAGAAACGGCAACCCGATATTCAATGCGACATACGGTATCGGCTGTCGTACCTTCAGAGCGAGACGGCACACCCTCCCTTTAGTGTACTCTCTGAAAAGAAATGGGGTCAATAAAATCCTAACGCGGGCGTTACATGCACCCTTGCAGGGTATGGCAAGTACGGTTGCAATAATGCAACGGCCTCCGGCACGCGCCATAAGCGTTGTACCTGATCTTAAACCGCGCCGGGCACTATCTAAGATTTTCTGATCGCCGGACCTTGTCAGAATTCTGGCTCGGGCGGAAACAGCGCATCCCGATACGCCATCAGTTCTTCACAGGTATCGATGTCATCGGGAATGGGAATGAGGATGATTGGATTCAGGCCGGGGTCGTCCAATTGGTCGGGATTGTTGGGCGCATTCAAAATACCAAGCGATGCGCCAACGACCAACTGCTCCGAATCATCGATTACAGTGCCCCGCAAACTGCCATCGGAATACAGGGTCATGTCATTTTGAAATATCTCCCGACGGGCAATATAGATCTCGCCCCGGATCAAACCGAAGAGGTTCACGAATACCGTAACACCGGGCTTACCATCATTATCATCATCTCGTATCAAGGGATCATCAGGATCCATGGACAACGGCACATCGGGATCGCCGCCGATGCCAATCAGCGTAGGTGTGGCGGGGCGCCATAGTTTCCAAACGCCGTCTTCTTCATAAACATCCACCACGGCGCTTCGCGGCAGGATCGCCTGGGTAGCCTCGTCGGGGAAAGACGTGGTCATATTCTGGTTGGCCTTATGCTCCGCATGGCAGAAGGAATCATATTCGACAAGTTCTCCGTCTTCAATGACCAAATCCGTAAAACCATAGGAAATAATGAACGTGGACAGAGGCCCGTTAGGCGTTTCGCCTTGATAAGCCACCACGTCATAATGGGCATAATGTCCCGCCATGGCGGCCAGGGCTTCTTCCTGGTTCGCGGGAGCCTCCCAATCCGGATTCTCAGCCGGCGCTTCATAGAGCGGGCTTTCCGGCCAGGGTTTCGGACTCGAACACCCGGCAAGCATGAAACTGACGAGAAAAACCGCGTCAAGCGTTAATTTAGGGGCAGATACCTTCACCATCTGAACCTCCTTCAACAGTTCGCACAAAATGGGACTTCGCCCGGAAGAAGAGGAGCCTTCGTCAAAACCCAAAAGTCTGAATACCTGGGATCGCCGCTCCCCAGAGCGGCAAAACACAGGAATAAGACCCCTGAACTGCAATCGTCCAAATCTTTGACTGAGTCTTTTTGTGACTTCTCCTCTATACCCATGGTCGTGCCGCTCTGGGGAGCGGCGATCCCAGGAAAGTTAAACTCATAATTAATTGTCAACCAAATCGAATTAAGCGCCTAAATTCCAGGATCAAGCGCTTTTAAACTGGTCTACCAACGCCGTAATGCTTGCCTTGGCGTCACCGAAAAGCATACGGGTGTTTTCCTTGTAAAACAGGGGATTTTCCACTCCCGCAAAACCGGACCGCAAGGACCGTTTGAGAACAAAGCAGGAACGCGCCAGGTCCACATTGATGATGGGCATGCCGTAAATCGGGCTGGTTTCGTCTTCCCGGGCCGCGGGATTCACCACGTCGTTTGCACCGATCACGACGCAGACGTCCACACTTTCAATAATGGGGTTGATATCGTCCATCTCAACCAGCTGCTCATAAGGCACGTTCGCCTCGGCAAGCAACACATTCATGTGACCGGGCATGCGGCCCGCCACCGGGTGCACCGCATACTTGACTTCCGCCCCGTTTGCGGCAAGCAGGTCGCCCAGTTCGCGCACCACGTGCTGCGCCTGGGCCACCGCCATGCCGTACCCGGGCACAAAGACGACAGAACTTGCCGCTTCGAGCACATAATAGGCGTCTTCAGCGGTAATAGCCTTCACTTCGCCGGTCGCCGTTTTGCCGGTTCCGACGGCGCCCGCTCCAGCGCCAAAACCGCTGAAAAGCACATTGGTCAGGGAGCGGTTCATGGCTTTGCACATGATGCTAGTCAGAATGATACCGCTCGCGCCCACGAGTGAACCCGCAACAATGAGAACCGTATTGGAGATAACGAAACCGGCGGCGCAGGCGGCAAGGCCCGAATAACTGTTTAACAAGGAAATTACCACCGGCATGTCCGCCCCGCCGATGGGAATCGTGACCAACACACCCAGCACCAGCGAAAGTAAGACAGCGAGATAGAACAGGGGCTGTGCCAGCGCCGCTCCCGGATCGGCAATGTACACGAGGCCGCAAAGCAGCAGGACTACAAGCAGCACGCCATTGACAATCTGCTGCCCTTTATAGAGCACAGGCTTGCCGTCGATACGCTCCGCCAACTTGGCGTAGGCGATCATGCTGCCGGTAAAGGTGACACCGCCTATGAGCACCGCCAGGAAAATGGCAATGACAGGCACCAGTTCAAGCGTTCCGTCCGGCGTGTTCAGAAACTTGTTATATTCCGCCCAGCCGACCAGCAGGCTGGCCAGGCCGCCCGTGCCGTTAAAGAGAGCAACGAATTCGGGCATGGAAGTCATGGGAACCCGAATGGCGGCTACTGTGCCTATGCCACCGCCGATGACCATCCCGAGAAAAATCCACTTATAATCCATGCCGCCGTATAACAGTGTGGCCACCACGGCAATGAGCATGCCGAGAGCGGATATCTTGTTGCCGCGCACCGCGGTCGCGGGTTTGCTCAGCATTTTCAAGCCCATAATGAACAGAACAGCGGACGCGATATAGGCAAGTGTAATAACGGTTTCCACTTAGTTGCCTCCTTCTTTCGACTTGAACATGCTGAGCATGCGGTCGGTGACCACATAACCGCCGAATACATTGATGCTGGCGCAAATGACCGCTACCAGGCCCAGCACAATTCCCAGGACCGAGTCGGCGGAAAGGCCCGCCGCAAGCAGGGCGCCCACAATGCTGATGCCCGAAATGGCGTTGGAACCGGACATCAGCGGCGTGTGCAATTGGGAAGGCACCTTGCTGATGAGCTCGAAGCCAAGAAAAATGGCCAGCACGAAAGTGAAAAGAAGCAGTAACATATCCATATCAGCTTTGCCTCGCTTTCTTAAGGAGTTCGTTGCGCAGTTCGCCCGATTGAATAATCAGACAGCCGTTCATGATTTCATCGTCCAAATTCAGACGAAGGGTTTTGTTTTCGGTGTCCCAGAAATGGGAAACCAGGTTTACCACGTTGGCGCCGTACATCTGGCTGGCATGGGCGGGCACGCGCCCGGCGAAATTCTCCGCGCCGATGAGCCGCACGCCGTTCATGTCCTGTTCGACGCCGGCTTGCACGCCCTCCACGTTGCCGCCCGTTTCAGCGGCGAGGTCCACCACCACGCTGCCGGGCTTCATGGCGGCCACCATTTCACGGGTGACAATGACCGGCGCCTTCCGGCCAAACACCTGTGCCGTGGTAATCACGATATCCGACTGGGCAATAACCTTGGCCATGGCCGCTTTCTGCCGTTCCTTCTGTTCTGCGGTCAGTTCGGTGGCATAACCGTCCCGGGTCTGCCCCGTTTCACCCAGGTCGATCTTGACAAATTTCGCGCCCAGCGAGTGGACCTGTTCTTCGACGACCGGGCGCGTGTCAAAGGCCTCCACTCGCGCGCCCAGCCGTTTGGCCGTGGCAATGGCCTGAAGCCCCGCAACGCCTACGCCGATGATGAATACCCGGGCCGGCTTCAAAGTCCCGGCCGGAGTCATCATCATGGGCAGCACCTGGTTCAGCCGGCCCGCGGCAACCAGCACCGCCACATAGCCGGCCAGGTTGGCCTGGGAACTGAGCACGTCCATTTTCTGGGCAAGGGTGGTCCGGGGAATCATCTCCATGGCGATGGCGTCCACCCCGCGCGCTATGAACGCGTCCAGCACGTCATGGGCGGTGAACGGTTCCAGGTGGCTGATATGCAGGGCGCCCGCCTTCATAACGCCGATTTCGTCCAGGGGCGGCTTGCGCACCCGAATCACCGCATCGGCCCCGGCAAGGAGCCCGCCGCGATCGGCGCTCACAGAAGCCCCCGCCTGCGCGTACAGGTCGTCCGGAAAACCGCTCGCCGCGCCGAGCCCCGTTTCCACGGAAACGTCCGCCCCCAGTTTCACCAGGCGGGATACCGTCTCCGGCGTGGCCGCCGCGCGTGTTTCACCGGGGGCTGTTTCTTTCGGAATAAATAATTGCATGGCCGGTTCCTCTCTGGCAACGTTTTAAGAAGGGTCTCGAAATCTGCTAAAGTCTGCGCTTCCGCATAAAATCATGGCAACAACCGATGTTCCGTGTTCAATAGCCAGTCTTCCCGAAGACACAATGAATTAGTTGTGCGCAGACCACATTATATAAACCGCTGGACCTACTCACCTTATTTCCGTAAAGGAGGAATAAACCTAAAAACAGCTGTTGAATTCTGAAGCGGTTTTCAAACCAAAGGACTTAAAGGACATAAACGACCAAAAGGACAGTAAAACGTTCTCCCGTTTGTGCGTCCTTTACGTCCTTTAAGTCTTTTCGGTCCTTTCTTTTAAGAGGTTTCCCCGGCGTTAACAGCCGTTTTTAGGATAAACATTCTACAAACAGTACTGCTCTTGTCAATGATAGTGATTTGGGGGTATTTTGGGGGTGCCACTGAGCTATTTTTTTGCAGTACAAAGGTTCAAGGCCGAACAATTCGGGAACTGTGCTACAGTGAGGATGCTAAAATCCCTGTGGGTTACGGCACGCATTCGCCCGTGTCATCTTCCTTTGGCGTCACCATGTCAATACGGGGGTTGGTCTTGAGCAGTTCATGTATGGGCACGAAGGTGCTCACGAGCGCTTTATAGTCCGGGTCGTCCCTGGATTGGAATATCTCAGCGCCGCAGGTCTCCATGCCGCCTTCTGCCTTCGCGAGTGGGGCGCGTAGGAACGTGTTTTTCTCCGGTTC
>JAAYBJ010000205.1 GCA_012730105.1 Candidatus Hydrogenedentota bacterium | reverse complement strand
GCGGCAAGGGCGCTGTCGAACACCTCGGTCCAACCATCCGTGGAAAGCCCCGCGCGCACTTCAACCGCCTTGGCCTTCCCTTCATCCAGCACGAAAATCATGGACTTGTTTTCACGGACCTGTATGACTTCCTGGGGAACACCCAGGCCGGTGTGTGTGTCGAGAATCGTCTCGATTTGCGCCATGGCCCCGGGCGCTACGCCTTCCGGCGGCGCCGCAACCAGGCATTTGACCTCAAAGGTGCGCAGCTGGTCCTGGATTTCCGGGCTTTTGTAGCTTACGGTCAGCTCGCCTAAATCAATACCGCTCACCATTACGCGCAACCGGCTCTCTCCGCTTTTCACGCGCGGATAATATTCCCCCGGCAGGAAGGCGGACACCTCAAGCACGCTGGTGTCCGCAACGCGGATGATGGGCACGCCGGCGCCTGCGAATTCCCCTTCCTTCTTGCCCCGGAAACTGATGAAACCGTTGATGGGGCTATAGACCAGGGAGTCGTCCAGGCGTTTCTTGGATATGGCCAGGGCGGCTGCCGCCTTTTTCTCCTGCTCTCCGTACAATTTCACGGCGGTTTTGGCGCGTTTCAACTGGGCCTCCGCCACCTTGTATCCCGCCTCCACCTGTTCCATCGCGTCCTGCGTGATAGCCTTCTGTTCCATGAGCCGCGTAAAACGGTCATAGTCCAGTTTCATTTTGTCGTACTGCGCCTGGGCGGCTACAACCTGCGCCTCCCCGTCGATCCGGGCGCATTCCGCCACCGCTGTGTCCTGCAGCGAGATCTCGTACGCCTGGACCAGCACTTCCTTGTCTATTTGGAACAGGGGCGTCTTGTCCGCTTCCACTCGCTGTCCGTCCTCGACGAACATATCCGTCAGGATGCCGTCCACCCGAGGGGCGACCATGGCATAGGTTTTGGCCAGCAGTGTGCCCTGAACCACAATACGCTCCTCAAAGTTGCGCTCCTGCGCAGCGGTCACAGCCACCGGAAATCGCCTTTCCGAATCCGTGCTTTGCGCGGCTACCGTTTCGGGGGCTGTGCAACCCTGCGTTACGGACAACCCGGACAGAAAAATCGCGAGGGCCATTATCTTTATTACGTTTTTATTCATGATCTTCGTCCTTTTTTGCCAGGTAGCTTGCGCCGAGCACGTTGCGTGCTATGGCGGCCATTACCTGTTCCTGGTACCGCGCGTTGGCGGCGTTTACCTCGGCTGCGTCGTGTTTCGCGACCGTATCCAGCATTTCGGAGGGACGCAGCAGCCCCTCTCGCATTTTCGAAGTCCGTTCTTTCAACATCAGTTTTTCCGCTTCCACGGCGGCGTCAGCAAGACGCAGGATGGAGCGGGCATCAGCCAGGTTGCTGTGCGCGCGGACCACCTCAAGCATCATGGCAAGACTTTCCTGTTCGCGGGAAAGGAAGGCCTGTTCTTCCTCCACCCGGGCAGCCCGGTATTCATTAATATTTGCGAAACCATTAAATATGGTCATCAATCCCGTAAACCCGAACGCCGTGGCGTAAGGATAGGTCATGAAAGAATTGGAGGTATGTGAACGTCCCGCGAACCCGGCCAGCATCGGCAGGAAATCGGCGATGGCGATGCGCACCTTCTCCCGTTCAATGGCCACCTGCCGGTCTGCAATGGCCAGGCGCGGATTGTTCATCAGGGCCTCAAGTATCCAGTCCTCCAGTTCACCTGCTGGCGCTTTAAGCGGATGGGAGGCTTCAAGCGACGGCTCCGCCGTGGGTTCAATTCCCATGGCCGTCAGCAAGTCCGCAAGGTTGCGCTCCCGCGCGCGCGCGTTCGATTCCAGCGCGTTTTCCCGCGCCAGCAGCAGCAGCCGCACTTGCGCGAGATCCGCATCGGTAACCATGCCTTCGCCGTGATAGGCCTCCACCTCCGACACCAGCGCCGCCGCCGCCGCCCGCTGCGCTTCCAGCGTGCGCTGCGACTCCTGCGTCGCCAGGCACTGGAAATACAGCCCGGTCACCTGCAGCGCGATCATCTGGCGGGTGTAGTCGGCCGCTATCGCGCCGATTTCCTCGCCTCGTTTGTGCGCCGCGAAGAGGAACCAGGTGGCGGGCGCGAATATGGGCATCTGCGCCTGTACTGCCGTCTCCCGGACAATCCTGTCCTGCACCGTCGTGGAAAGGCCGGCGATCATGCTTGACGCCGGGGCCTTGTTCAACTCGGTCGAGGTGTATTGCAGCGTCACTTCGGGAAGAAAATTCGCGAACGCGATGCGGCGGTTCAGTTTTGCCAGGCGCGCGTTAAGGTCGGCCGCCTTGATATCCAGGTTGTTTTCAAGCGCGATGGCGATACAGCGGTCGAGGTCCAGCGGCGTGTCTTCCTTAAGTGCCATTGCCGTGCGTTCCTCAAGTTCCGACATGAAGGACTCCGTGTTCGCCTGACGATCCAGAATGCCGTCAAGCGTGGCGCAGCCGGACACGAGGAACAGCAGGGAGGCGAGTGAAAAACTCAAATACTTACGCATGGGAGGTTCCTTCCTGTAAAAAGGCGGGCATGGGCAGTTCCAGCCCGCGGATCAGCACCCGTGAAACATGATGGAGGACTCTTGTTTCAAAGCCGGCGGTAAATTTCCGGGGCTCTGGAAATAACTCCATAAGATCCTCGGCAAAGATGTAGTGGGTCAGTTGTGCCACCAGGGTGTCCGCCCAGAGCTCCGCCTCCTCTATGCGCATAACGGGACGGCAGCAATGCAGCACATCCCGAACCGCGTTAAATTCCGGAATGACCGTATCTTTCATGATTTCCGAAATTGCCGGCGTGGGCTGCAGCAGGATGCGCATGAAGAGGCGTCCGTACCACTTGGGATGCAGATTGGTAAAGTACTGTTGACAGCGCTCCTCAACAATCTGAAAAATGGCTTCGGCACATTTGAGCGGATCGTGCGCCCATTCTTCCTTGCAATGCAGCAGGTCCAATGCCCGGTGGCACTTGATCTGCTCAAGCACGTAGAGCACCAGCGCAAGATGCAGATTTTCCTTGCTGCCGAAATGATAATTTACGGCTGCGATGTTCGCCTGGCATTTTTCCGCAATGGCGCGAATACTGGTCCCTTCCACGCCATACTCGGCAAACAATTCGCCGGCCGCGAGCAGCAAAGCTTCCTTGGTCGTTGTAGTTGCCTGTTCCATATGCAGTGTCCCCTTGCCTGAACCTTGGGTTTTGGGTTACATGCCCGAAGTATAGCACAAACATTTGCTTAATTCAAGTGTTTGTTTAAATTTATCGTTTGACCCGATTTTTTTCAGCAGTTATACTATTTTTTACGGATGAAAAGGGGATGTGTAGGTACATATTTGCTGTTGCACGCCTAATTCATACTCGGGGTGGGGAGCGCGGGACAAAGCAAAACCTGTCAGTGCCCGTCGAAAGGTCGTGCGCCGATGCCTGTTAAGCGTTGTCGCTTGTATCCGTATCTAACCTATGCACCGCCCAATAGTCAGTTGTTTTTCAGGGACAAGATTGTCCCGGCGATGTGGCGCGTGCCGTTCTCCCGGTTGAAATAATAGGCCGCCAGGTAGCGTCCGTCCGCCATGGGTGAAATCCAGGGATAGCCCAGATCGCCGCTGCCGCCGTCATCGCGAAGAACGATTTCCGTGCTCTCCGCAATATTCCCGGCCTCCGCGTCCAGAACCCTGGCGCGTATCCCGTAAGGCTCATGTCGATAGCCGTACACCAGGAGGATGCGCCCGTCCGGCAGCAGCGTGGCGCAATGAGGATGCCCTTGAAAGCCCGCGTCTTCCCAGGGTGCGAAGGACTTGCCGCCGTCCGTGGAACGGGCCACGGTGGTATGATCATCAAAATTCGCCGTGCGCATGAAGGCGATCAGCGTGCCACCCCGGGTTTCAATCAAGGCCGTTTCATTAAAGGTGACTTCGGGGTCCTTCGCTATAGGACAGCGGTATTCCCAAGTCAGCCCGCCGTCCTTCGACGCCATGAGATGCACCTCGGTAAGGCGCGGCTCCAGCCGGGACTGGGACGCCACAGCCCAGTAGAGCGACCCATCGCGCCCCTCCCACATGGGTCCGCGGTTGTACGCCGGGCAGGGTTCCTTGAACACCGTTTGCGCCAGGTTCCCCGGCACGGGCGGCGGTTGGATGGGACCCGACCAGGTGGCGCCGCCGTCCGTGGAACGCGTGAGATAGCCGCCCATGAACACGAAATTGCCATGCCGTAGTGTGGGCGGCACCTTTTCCGCGGCATCGCCGCGCAGCAACGCCCACCCATAACTGCTGCAGACGATGGTGCCATCGCGCAGCTGGGTCATGCAGGGGTCCTGGGAGCCCCCGAACGGATGGGCCAGGATCAGTTCCGGCTCCGTGGTCCAGCTTTCCCCGTTGTCCTTGGAGCGCACCAGTACAAGATAGCTGTTGGGATCCGTGTGATTCGAGGAGGCTTCGCCGAAGTAGCGCCGTTCCGGGGCGCGCCGAAAGGCCGCGAGCAATTCCCCGTCCGGTCGCAAGACCACGGAGGGAAACGCGCTGTAAAAGCGGTCGTCGCTGTAAATAACGATATCTTTTTCTTTGACCAGTTCCTGCGCGGCCAGGGGAATGCACAAAACGATGGCAAAAACTAACAAAAGGCTATAAATCTTCATCTTGGTTCTCCGTAATCAAACATTAAGGTTTAACGGGGCATTCCGTACAATGCCGTCCGACCGGCACCAGTATACAGGGCATGCTCCCGGAAGACAAAGCCAGTCAGTCACAAGGGTATCTCAACCACGGAACACACGGAATAACACGGAAATAAAAGGCAATTTAGCACGAGGCATTTCATTGTCCGATAATCGCTATCGCTATCGGCATCGGTATCGCTATCGGTATCGCTATCGAAACCCCAGTCCCGAACCCAAGGTCTTACTATTGCCTCCCGCGATCCTCAACCGCACAGACTCACCTTGTTTTCAGCCGACTCGAAGCGCCGTACGGTGATTATGTATCATAGCGGATATCGGGGGGCTAGATAAGGAGTCTGCCATGCCTGCTCCAGTACCACAATACACTCCGGCGGAAAACCGCTTCCGTTTGTGGATGTGGTTCAGTTTTTTCCTATACGCCTTCGGACTGCCCTTTTTTCTCCTCTTCGGCAGACAGATTGCGGCATTACTGAATGATTTTCCCGCCATGCTCGGGCAGGCGCCCCCCTGGCCCCCGGCGGGCTCCGGTATGGAGGTGGTGTTCTGGCAGGTGCTGGGCGTCTCACTCATGGCCATCCTGGCGGTGGTGTGCCTTTATGTCGCCTTGAACGTCCGGCGTTACGGCCCGCTGATCGTGGCGCTCCTGGCCGCGAAACTGGTCTCAACAGTATGTTACAGCGGCTTTTATATTGCTGACGGCAACCCCGCGTACCTGATCGGCGCATTGACGGACGGCATCATTTTCCTGGTCACGGCGATCCTGTGGTTTTTTGCCGCGCCGGCCGACCGGTATCTGGACGGCTATGAAACACGGGTACTGTCCGCCGTCGGTGAAACCGTGCTTCCCCGGGGCGGCGCGTTTCCCGAAGGCTATGACGATGCCCGGGAGCGTTGCCTGGAAGAAGCCCGGATGATGCTGTCCGTACAAACGGGAAAGGATGTTCTGCTGACCCGGATGATGCTGCGGCTGGTGGATGTGCTTCCCCTTTGCCTGGGTTTTTCCTGCCTGTTCCACCGGCTCGGGCCACAGGCGCGCACGGCCTTTTTCGAACGCCTGGAAGTGTGCCGACTGGGCATGCTGCGCATGATGGCCACGGGCCTTAAACTTTATGTCGTCACCCCATATTTCAATACGCCTGACGAAGAAAGCCGGGCGGTGACGGAAAGAACCTGACCATGCCGACGGAACGATACACGGCCAAGGTGGCCATCGTCGGAACAGGCGCGGGCGGCGCAACGGCAGCCGCGGTGCTGGCCCGCGCAGGCGTGGACACCATTCTAATCGAGCAGGGTCGATATTATAAGCCAGAGGACCACGGCGACATCTTGACCAGCATGCGGCGCATGTATGTCAACGGAGGCATGACGCTTGCCCTGGGTAACCCTCCTGTACCCATCCCGCTGGGTTGTGCCGTAGGCGGCACGACCATTATCAATTCCTCCACCTGTTTCCGGCCGCCGCGCGCGAAAGTCGATCACTGGGAAGGCCCCTCCTGGGAGGCGCTGGAGCCCTGCCTGCGGGAAGTGGAAACGCGCCTGCATGTGGGGCCTGCGGAAGAGTCCCTGCTGGGCAACAATTACCAGGTGCTTAAACGGGGATGCGACAAACTGGGGATCGCCATCCGGCCCCTCGCGCACAATTTGTACGGGTGCAAAAGCAGCGGGCGCTGCGCCTTCGGCTGCCCTACCGGCGCCAAGCAAAGTACCGACCGCACCTTCGTCCCTGACGCGATCGAGGCCGGCACGCGCCTGTACACCGAACATACGGTAACCGATGTCATACGCAAGGGCGGGCGGCTTGTCGGGCTCAAGGGGGAAACCCCTTCCGGCGCGTTTGAGGTGTATGCCGACGTCATTATTCTGGCCATGGGCGCGCTTACAACTCCCGCCTTCCTGCTGCGCCACCGCCTGGCCACCGGGTCAAGACGGGTGGGGCGGGGACTCCGTATTCATCCCGCCTGCCGGGTGGCCGCCGAATTCGACGAAATCATAGACGGTCATGTCGGGCTGCCCCAGGGCGCCTGCATTGATCACTGGGCGAACCGGGGCATCATGCTCGAAGGCATCTCGCTGCCGCCCGGTCCCCTGTTGAGCGCGTTGCCCGGGGCTGGAGCGCGCTTCAAGGAACTCGCCGCCCACTGGCGGCAAATCGCCACCTTTGGCATCATGATCAGCGATACCAGCGTCGGCAGGGTCATGCGCGGCATCGGGGATAGCCCCTTTACGGCCATCTACCAGTTGAATCAGGCGGACACCGAGTCTATGCGTTTCGCCATGGTGCGCCTGGGAGAACTGTATTTCGCCGCCGGGGCGAAGGTGTTGTATACCAATGCCCTGCCTTACCCTGTCATCCGTTCCATGGATGAACTGCGCAAGTTCGAAAGCTGCCGCATACGCCCCAGCGGCCTGGAACTCATGGCCTTCCACCCGACCGGCACCTGTGCCATGAGCGCCACCGGGAAAACCGGCGTCGTTACTGCCGGTCTTCAGGCCCATGACATGCCCAACCTCTACATCATGGACGGCTCGGTGATCCCCTGCGCGCTCGGTGTCAACCCCCAGATTACCATCATGGCCTTAGCCTGGCACGGCGCCGCGCAACTGGCGGCGGAAATCGGAAATTGAAT
>JAAYBJ010000204.1 GCA_012730105.1 Candidatus Hydrogenedentota bacterium | reverse complement strand
GCCCGTAGCAACGTATTTCTCGTTTCATTATAAACAACCTTAAGCACCGTCATTCCGGTTTTTTCGCGGCCGTTGACCTGCATCGAAGAATGGCACTGGACAAGGCGAAAAAGACCGGAATCCAGATTCAGCCTGCTGCAATGAACGCCCATCTTCCCTTCTTAAAAAATACAGTTTACGTGGGTTGTTCTTCACACGCGGCTTCCGAACATAGATTCCGGTCTTTTCGCGGCCTGGCACACCCTTCGATATACGCCCTTTTCCTACCGCGAAAAACCGGAATGACGCGTTGTTTCCGGGTCTTTGAACTAAATCAACGCATGACACCCCGCCTGGTTACGTATACTTAAAATAGAGATCATAATCAATTGTCAGCGAAATGGTCTTAAGCGCCAAGGCAAAATAAGAAAAACTGATAGTAACAAGGTGGGACCGGACACAAGGAAAGCCGGGTCATTCCATAGTTTCAATGGTGCCAAACAACAACCGTCCTTGAAGGGCGTTGATACGAACCCGGCCGAAGCGGTTTCTGAGGTCTTCCCTCGATTCCACCGCCACCTCAAGGTAATTGTCCGCGTGTCCCCGCCAATGTTCTCCTTCACAATCTTCGAACAGCACGCGCAGCGTTTTACCGATCTGGTGTTCCAGAAAGGCGCGTTTCTTTTCCTCCCCGATCTGTATCAGGACTTCACTCCGGAATCCAGCGGTTTCCACGGGCACTTTATCCTCCAGCCGCACCGAGGCTACCTCGGGGCGTTCGCTGTATTGAAACACGTGCAGGTAGAAAAGCGGGCTTTCCCGGACCAGCGCGCAGGTAGCTTCAAAATCGGCGTCCGTTTCCCCGGGGAATCCGACCATGACATCCGCGCCGATACCGATACCAGGCACGGCGGCGGCGGCACGGCCCAGAAGAGCAAGGTAGTCGGCCGCCGTATAGGGGCGCCGCATGGCCTGTAATACGGTATCGGACCCGGACTGAAGTGGCACATGCAGATGCGGAACCAGGGCATGGGCGGGGTCCGCCATGCGTTCAAAGAGCGTTTCAGGCAGGTTGGTCAACTCGATGGAACTGATGCGGACGCGCGGTTGCGGCGCCAACGCGCTCAACGCATCGACCAGATCCGCCAGCCGGCGACCGTCCTGTTCAAAGTCGCCAAGGTTAACGCCTGTCAGTACGATTTCTTTTGCGCCCCGGTGGACCAGCGCGGTGGCCTCGTTCACGATGTCCCCGAAATCCCGCGACCGGGAGCGCCCCCGAGCGAAGGGGATGTAACAGTAACTGCACATCGTGTCGCAGCCGTCCTGAATTTTCAGGTTGACCCGCTGCCTCAGCGGCGGTCCGTCCGGTTCAAATCTTATGGTGAACGTTTTTCGTTCCGGGCGGGGCCGCAGAACAACGGGGGCATCCTGCCGGGGCAGGTCCAGGTAGTCGGACAGCAGCATCTTGGCATCATTGCCCAGGACGAGGTCCACCCCGCCCATGGCGGCGATAGCCTCCGCGGCGGTCTGGGCGTAGCAGCCGATAACAGCGGTTACCGCGCCGGGGTTTTGGCGCAGGAAACGATGTATGTACTTGCGCGATTTGGTTTCAGCCTCGCGGGTCACCACGCAGGTGTGTATGATGCCCAGTTCCGCCGGCTGTCCGAAAGGCACGATCTCATAGCCCGCCGCGCGTAGTTGTTCCTCAAGCATCCGGGACTCCGCCTGATTCAGCCGGCAGCCCAGCGTATGAATAGAAGCCCGTTTCCGGGGTGAATGCGGGCCGTTTCCGGCAGGTTCAGCCATTTTCCGCCTGTTCAAGCAACCACCGGGTAAACAGGCGCACGCCGAAACCGGTGGCGTATTTGGATTCGAGATAGGGCTTGTTCTTGACGCCGTAGGCCGTACCCGCGATATCGAGGTGCGCCCAGGGGGTGCTGCCGACAAAGGCCTTCAGGAACGCGGCCGCAGTGATGGATCCGGCTTCACGGTCCGGGCCGATATTGCTCAGGTCGGCAAAGGAACCCTCCATCTGTTTTTCATAGTCCCGCCACAGGGGTAACCGCCACAGTCGTTCTCCCGTGGCCTCACCCGAAGCAATAAGTCCGTTGACGACCGTATCATCATTGCCGAGAACGGCGGCGGCCACATGGCCCAGGGCCACCACGGCCGCGCCGGTCAGCGTGGCGATATCCACAATGCAATCGGGATCATATTTGTCTATCGTGTACGCCAGGGCGTCGGCAAGGATCAGGCGGCCTTCCGCGTCGGTGTTCAATACCTCGATGGTCTTGCCGTTGTAGGCGCGCACGATGTCGCCGGGCGTCTGGGCGCGACCGCCGGGCATGTTGGTCACGGCTGGAATCACACCAATAACATTGATGGCGGGTTTCAGGTGGCTGACGGCCATAAGGGTGCACAGCACAGCTGCTGCGCCGCACATGTCGAATTTCATTTCGTGCATTTTTCCAGCCGGTTTCAACGAAATACCGCCCGAGTCAAAGGTAACGCCTTTGCCCACCAGCGCCGCCGTACGGGAAGCGTCCGGGTGGCGGTACTCCAGCAGGATCAGCTTGGGCGCCTCTTCACCGCCTTTGGCAACGCCGAGCAGGGCATTCATGCCCAGTTCCGCCATCTGATCCCGTTCCAGGACGGTGCAGGTACACTGGGAGCCTTCCATGGCCGCAAATTCACGGGCGGCCAGGGCGAGCGTCTCCGGTGTCATGTCGTTGGCGGCCGTGTTCGCGAAATGGCGTGCGCCGTTGGCCGCAAGCGAGATCAGGGCGCTTTGCTGACAGGCACGGCCGATACGCTCCGTGTCCGCGTCTTCGTCAACGATTAACGTCAGTTCCCTTACGCTTCCGGTAGTGTTGTCGGCATCGAATTGCCTGTAGGTATCGAAGCGGTACTGGCCAAGGTTCAATCCTTCCACGAAGGCCTCGAGGGGCAGCGCTTCAAAGCGGCTGACGTCGAAATAAACGTGTTGAACGCGGTTGCGCTTTAACGCGGCCGTCGCCACGCCCACACAGCGCCGCAGCGTTTCAGCATTAAACTCGTAAGATGCGCCCAGGCCCAGCACAAGCACGCCCTTGTATGCCCTGCCCGGTGTCGGCAGGTAATAATAGGATTTCACTTTGCCCGTGATGATTTCGCGGTCGGCCAGCGCTTGCAGCGCCACTTCGTCCTCTTCCCCGAGCACCGCGCTTTCCAGGGGGAAATCCTTGTAGTAGCAGGGCACCACCAGGCAACTTTCGCCCTCTTCAAAGACCACTTCCCCGGGTTTCACTACATTGATTTTCGTTATCATGTCCGGCTTCAGCATCATCCGCGCGTTCCCTTTCTCTGTATGGGCCGATAGGACTTTAAATATCATTCGCCTATAGTACGATCTGTCAATTTCCAATAGGTATTCGAAGAAGCCAGGGCAATAAAACTTGTGTGTGTCCCGTGCCTTCTACGGCAATTCTTCAAAACCATTGTTGGCCAAAAAAATAATGCGGCATAGTCACAATCAATGTGTTGTAGGTCGATTATCGTTTACAACGTGGAATAATGGACATTCCCCGTCTTTGGCACAACCTATTTTAACATGCCGGGAGCGCGGACGTCTCCGCCCGCGCAGCGAAATCAGGAAGACAGTGACGTTGGCATAGCGGGCGGGGACGCCCGTGCCCGCGTGCCCGGCATGGGTGCAATCTTATCAAATGAAAGGAGTTGATCGGAAACAGTGGTGTAAACGATAGCGACTGGCAACGTAAAGCCGCGAAGTATAGATGAAAGAAGCGATAACGAAGGGACGACTGCAGGAGCACAAATCATTAGGCGCTTAAGGCCATTTTGCTGACAATTAATTATGAGTTCTGTTTTAAGTATAGGTAACCAAGAAGAGTGCCATGTTTTGATTTGTCTCAAAGACCCAAAAACAACGCGTCATTCCGGTTTTTC
>JAAYBJ010000019.1 GCA_012730105.1 Candidatus Hydrogenedentota bacterium | reverse complement strand
TTTCGTTGAAGAGGAGGTCACCACCCGCACGGGCGAAAAGGTCACGCTGAAACAACCCTGCGTGGATCCCTCGCTGTGCACGGGCTGCGGCATCTGCGAATGGAGCTGCGTGTACAAGGACGCGGCGGCCGTGCGCGTGACCAGCGCCAATGAATCGCGCAACCCGAAAAACGTGGTCATGCTCCCCGACGCAGGCGGCAACCCCTATCCCTAAAATCCGTAATTCGGGGACAGACCACTCATTTCCCGGTAATTTATACGAAACCGACATTTGATTCATTGACTTTGCGGGCATGTATACGAAATAAGTGGTCTGTCCCCGAATTACAGATTTCTACTCTATGGGGCCGGGGCGCACGATCTCCGGGGCGGTCGCGAGGCGGGGGCGTATCGCGAGCCAGTCCACCCCCTGAAATTCGGGATCGGGCATCTGCCGTATTTCTTCTTCGCCCAGATAAGGTGTCATGGCGTCTACCCAGGCAATGAGACGCAGCCGACTTGTTTCGTCCACTTTAACGCCATAATGTTCGCCGCTTGCAGCCAGTTCCACCAGGCGGCTCTTGTAGGACAAAGCGGTCATGGGTTCTGGTGTCGTGTAGGCGGCGGGATCACGCGTGTCATAACCTTCCACCATGATTTGACCGGCAATGCCGAAGCCGGGCGGCGGATTTTCGGGCGCCTTATAGGGCGCGCCCCACGAAGGATAGCCGATCATGGTCAGGTACGGCTCGGTGAAGGTGTGCGCGCCGGGGCGCTCGGTCGTATCAAAGACCTCCCGGGCATCCCCGTCGCCTTCGTGACAGGAGGCGCAGTACTGGTCCAGGATGGGCCGTACATACCGGGCCCAGCTGACGGTGTCGGGCGCCCAGGGCGGTGGCGTGATCTCACGGGACTTCCGCGCGAGGGCGGCTCCCTTGAAGTCCGTTTCCGGCGCGCGGCTGTGCAGTTCATGGCAGCCCAGGCATCCCCGGCTTTCACCCGGCATGACATTGACGAAACTCCGCATGGTCTGCAGGGCGCGCTGTTCCTCATCCAGCAGTTGGAAATGGAGCGGGATGCCTGACGGCGCCTCGAAACTAACGGAGCCGTCCGCTTCAATGGGCACCGTGCCGATAATGCGCTTGACACCTTCGGACTGGACGGCTGAAACGACCGGACCCGTGGAAAGGTACGGTCGTTTATGCCAGTAGGTGTAGGTTTTGTGGTCTATGTTGAGAATGCGCAAATACCGGGCCTTACCGCGCAATACTTCCGGCACGTTCTGGTATACGTTAGTGCTGTAAATCACACCGGGAGGCGGCGCATCGCGTTCCTCCACTGTGGGGAACTGGGCACGTTCGGCGATCATCGGCGGCACGGAACGCGGCCGCAGGGGCATGGCATGAAGGATGTGGTTGTCACCCTCGTAAATCAATTCCCGGTTGCCGTCCACGTCCATGAGATACAGAACGAACTTGCCCGCACGGTCGGCCGAGACAACAAACTCCTGTTCGCTCAGCGGATAGGGGGAATAGAAGCCCTCGTACTTGCCGTAAGGATGATACGCTAAGGATTCCACCGGGTCCACCGGCCCGTTGCCGCATTCCGGCCATTCCACATCGGCGGTGACCTTTGTCAGCCCGTCGGGAAAATTAAATCCCTTGTTCGGGTCGATGATGCCCACGGACCCGTGAAACCAGTTGTGGTGAGCGCTGCCGGTGAACATGACGCGCCGGCTTCCGGGGATGGCACGGGCGTCCTTGAGCAGGTCCGGCCATACGCTCTGGTTGCCCCAGAAGGTGTTGGATTGGGTACCGTCAGGGTTGACGGTCCACAGGCTCTGCGCACGCCAGAGCGGCTTGTCCGTGTATTCCCAGCGCGTGTAGAGGACGCGGCCGTCGTTCATGACCGAGGGCAGGTAGTCCGGCTCGTTATTGGCGGAGATCAGGTAGATATTGCGCCCGTCCCGGTCACACCGCGCCAAGGTAAAGGAATTGGTGGGCGGCATGCAACGCACATACACGTTACCCCGGGAAGTCGAGAAGATAATATAACCCTCATCAGGCAGATAAATGGGGTCAAAGTCATCATAGGGGCCGTCGGTCAGCTGCACCAGCCCGGTGCCGTCCACATTGATCTCATAAAGGTGAAACGACTTTTCGTTGTGGGGTTTAAAGCAGAACAACACCTTCTGCGCGTCCCAGGAAACATCGGGCCGCCAGAAGGACCCGTGCAGCGGCGCCTGCGGCATCAGCTGCCGCACCTGCCCGCCGGGTTCCAGCCCTTCCAGGATGACCAGCTTGCCGCCCGGCACCGCCATGTAGCCCAGGCGATGACGGGTTTCATGAGGCCATTCGGAGCCTTGGGGCATCGGCATATCCACGAAAAGCACCCGCTCGAAATCCACGACGGGATTTGAAAACATGATGGCGCGTTTCACTTCGCGCACGTTGAAATACAACGATTCGTCAGGCCCGGAAAGGTGCATCGCCTGTGACGCGAGTGCATCCAACCGCCCAAGGCTGTCGCTGAAATCCACCCGGTCTGGAAAAACAGATGAAACGCGCTCCGCCAGGGCGCGGGCCCAGCGGATCTCATTGCGTATGGCGTCCGGGCTGAAATCACCGCCGGCTTGGTGGCGCCAGTCGGCCTCCAGTGCCGTCCGTGCTTCTTCGGGGGTGCGTTGCCGAGTCTCCGGTGTTTGCGGCGTGATATAAGGCGCCACGGGCTCCTGCTTCACCGGTCGGAAGTCGATCCTGGCGCCGGCTTCAAGAGCCAAGGTTATCCATTCCGGCGAGAAGCGTGCGGTCTCTCCCGCCCCGCGCAGTTCCTCGTATCTTTGGCGGAGCGTGTCCGCTTCTTCCCATTTCATACGGTCCGCCGGAGACTGCTTCGCCCATTGCGACTCCGTAAGCGGCCTGTATTCAACCAGCAGATCCATGAGGTGCCCGATGCGTTCATGATGAAAGGCGTCTCCCTGCTCCTGGATATAAGCCAGGGGTGATGCGCCACACCACTCCGCGAAATTGACCGCATCGTCATGAAATTGACGTTGGAGCCGCGCGGCAAGGAATTCCAGGTACTCCTCATCGTTGGTGCCTGATTCCTGCAGGGCCTGCCGCCGCATGGCGGACAAAGTTTCGGCAAAGGTCGGCGCGGTGGGAACGGCGCCGGCGGCACGTGCCTCCAGTTCCCGTTCGCGGACTTCCAATTCTGCGCGCCCGGCCTGATAAAGCGCGGCAATTTGCCCCGCGTCCAAGGCGGCCGCGTACACGCGCAGGTCATCGAGACGTCCCTGAAAATGCTCGTTCTCGCCCTGGGAGGACCCAATATAGGCGGGCGCGTCCGGAGTCAACGCGATCGAGCCCGCCCGTTCCAGGACGCCCACTTCCACACCGTCAAGATAGACGCGCATAAAGGCGCCGTCGGCAACGCCCGCGCAATGGTGCCAGCCGCCGTCAAGCACGCGGGACGGTTCAATCGCGGCGTCACATTCGATATAGCCCCCGATGTCCAGGCCCAGGGCAAGGACGGTTCCGCCGTTCTGAAAGGAAAAAAGAAGCCGATGGTCCGACTCCTGGCGCAGAATTTCGCGATACCCGCCCAAGTCCGTCGGTCGGCACCAGGCGGAAAGTGTAATCGCATCCGTCTCCGGGGAACCGAAGGACGCTATCCGCAACGCGTGCCTGCCCTGAAGGTCCAGGGCGGCGCCGTGTACGCCCCGCTTGCGCGGGACCGCCTCCCCGGAAACAGCCGTGTTTCCCGCATTTCCGGTAGCGTCAGCAATAACGGTCCCGGCGTTCTCCTCATCAAAAGACCAGTGCGCAAGCAGCGGCGCCTCCACCGGAACTGTGCCTGCACAGGGAAGGGCAAACACCGGCAGCAGCAAGACCACCATAAGAAATGTGGAGTAAACATAAACCGGGCGGAAGGAGTCCCCTCCGGTTTTCAGGAAAAAATAAGCGCCCATGACAGCCCTTTTATATCTTCATTCCTTTTATGGCACGTTTCGCCCCGGCCAATCGGCGGCGGCATATACCTTAGCGTATCACATCATAGGACATTCAGCGGTCCGCTTCCTAATTATTTTTTTGCTTGACTTGGGCCTTCTACCAACCCGGTTGCGGCCGAAAAAATTAAGGAACCATTCCGTATACTCAAAACGGATGAAAATGTGATAAAATAAGTTTATCGCGCTTTCAGAAGGAAAAAATAAGGAGCACACCCTATGTCCAGAAAACAGACGTGTACAGTTGTCTGGATCGCGTCGGCAATGACAGCGCTACTCATGACGTTGAGTATGGCCACGTTTGCAGACACGTTTCAGGTGGGGCCACTAAACCCGGAGTTTCAAGCCTGGCTGGAAACGAAGGGCGCTGCGGACACCAACTACGGATATATCCCCAGCCCGGTGGACTGGTCCCATTTAAGAACTTCCGGCGGAAAAGGCGCCTCCATCTACGCCTCGCGGTTTGACTGGCGGGATACAGACAGCCTAACCCCGGTCAAGTTTCAAGATGACTGCGGCGCGTGCTGGGCATTCGCGGCCTGCGGCGTGTTGGAGGCCTGGTCTTTGATTCATGAGGAACAGACCTGGGACTTTTCAGAAAACCACATGAAGAACACTCACGGGTTTGTATTTGGTCCCTGCGCCGGAGGCAACAACGACATTGCCACAGCCTACCTCGCGCGATGGACCGGTCCGGTCTCGGAAGCGGACGATCCCTACAATCCGGATGTACATACTTCGCCGCCCAATGTGCCGCCGCAGAAGCGCCTGTGGTCCGCGCCCGTTTTCGTAGATTTGGAAAATGGGGAAGGCGATGCCCATGACCCGATCAAGGGCGCCATTATGACGTATGGTCCTGTATCCAGCGCGATAACATGGGTAGAATCCGCCTTCAACCCTGCTACCTCGACCTACTATTACAGCGGCTCAAGTCTTGAAAATCACGCAATCACCATCGTAGGCTGGGACAATACCAAGGTGGTGCCCGGCGCGCCGTTTCCGGGCGCGTGGATCTGTAAGAACAGCTGGGGCGAATCATTTGGTGAAAGCGGCTACTTTTATATTTCCTATTACGACACCAAGGCCTGCAAAAAAGCCACAGGCTTCTATTCTCTGACCGACCCCTATTCCACCGAGTATGTGTACCAGTATGACCCCCTGGGTCTGACCGTGTCTACAGGCGGTGGCAGCAACACGGCCTATGCCGCCAATGTGTTTCAGGCCAGAGCTGACGAAACGCTGGTGGCAGTGGGTACCTATGCGCGGGTCGATAACACAATCTATGAAATCATTATTTATAACAGTGGTCTCGTGGGATCCGGTTTCGCAAATCCCGTGGCCACGGTTTCCGGCACCCTTCAAAACGCAGGCTATCATATGATTCCTCTTCCAGGCGGTGTGCCGGTTACCGAGGGCAATACGTTTACTGTCCGCGTGAAATATACAACACCCGGGTGGCAGCATCCCATCCCCTTAGAAGCGCCCATAGCCGGGTATGCCGCACCTACTGCGGCGACAGGACAAAGTTTCATAAGTGGTAATGGGAACTATTTTGAGGACATCCAAGGCTATTATGCGGGCGGGAATGTCTGCATTAAGGCCTTCGCGGGTTATATCGCGCCGCCGGTACCCACGGTACGCATCGTCGGCAGCCCCCATGCAGAAATTGGCACCCGGGTGGTACTTTCCAGCACCGTCACCAACATGACCGGCACAGTCACCTATGTATGGTTTAAAGATGGAACAGCCCTTCCTGGTGCGATAGCGCCGGAATACATCATCCCAGAACTTGAAGAAAGTCATGCAGGCAGCTATGTGCTTGAGGCGACGGACGAAAGCAAGGGAATATACACGAGTCCGCCTTTCGTGCTCGAAGTGTTAACGGAAGGGGCCTTGCCCGTTTCAGGCGCCTTACAGGTGGCGGCCCTCGCGCTGCTCGCCGCGGGCGCTGTGACATTGCGCCGCCGGGTCCGACCCGTCACCCAGGACCGATAAGGACGCGGATAAGACTGTAGTTCTCCATCGCCGCCCTTTGGACCGATACGAAGGGCGGCGTTTTTGACACCACAATGACGGCGCAAGCGCACCTCAAGCCCGCCGCATAACGGAACCGACACCAAAATGCGCCGCCGCACTATACCGTCACGCCCGGCGGCGCCCGTAAAAGGGGACGACCGGCGTATCACGGACAGGTAATAACCGACCTATGGGCATCATTCGAAAACCCAAGCTGACCGAAATCGTCGCCATGAAGAAACTGCTCGATGAAGCGTCGGATGAAGGCAAGGTTCTGTCGCGACGCCTGGCGGAAATGTTCGAGAACGCCCGCGACTTTCACGTGTACGTGGACGCACAGGGCGTGGGCGGCCTTACCGCCCTGCACATCGACCTGATCGACCTGGCCGAGGTGCGCTCCCTCGTGGTACGCAAGGATTTGCGCGGTTCAGGCATCGGCCGCCAATTGGTCGAGGCCGCCATGGATGAGGCCATGCACCTGGACATTGAACGGGTATACGCTTTTACTCGTATTCCACAATTCTTTCTGCGTCTGGGTTTCACCCAGGTGGAGCGCTCCGAACTGCCCTACAAGGCATTTAAGGATTGCCTCCAATGCCCCCTCTTCCCCGACTGTGACGAAACCGCCCTGATTCGAGATATCACCCCAAAACCGCAGATATCCTGAATAGCGCCGCTTGCAGGGTAATCCGCATACCCTCCAGATCCATTGAAAACACATGCAGATTTGTGCGCGCAAAGCCAAGTTGCATTTGGGAATAAGAATTATATACAATGCGTTCTATAACGAACGGTAGGTAGCCTCCGAATCACCAGAAGACGCTGCGCTGGTGATCGCGAACCTACCTACCCTTCAGTATAGACAAGGCGCGGCGCAAACCGCATCTAACCCGGCTTGGAAACACTGCGGCTTTGCGCTGGTTACCCTTGGATTGAAGTAAACACAGATGGCGGGTTACAACACCCGCCGGGAAGCAAAAACCTCAACGATGCAGAAAGGGAGAGTTACCATGACAACAGATGGCAAGAAGGGCATGAGTTCTTTAATGACGGAGAACCGCACTTTTCCCGCCCCCGCGGCGATTGTAGAGAAAGCCGCAATAAAAACCATAGACGAATACCAGAAGATGTGGGAGGCCTCCATCAAGGATCCCGACGCGTTCTGGCTTGAACACGCGAAAAAAGAACTCGCGTGGTCCAAGGAACCGACCAAGTCCCTGGAATATGTGTGGGACACGGCGAGCCGCACCATCGAACACACCTGGTTCAAAGACGGCGAACTGAATGTTTCCTATAACTGCCTGGACCGGCACATGGGCACGGCCCGCGAGAACAAGGTGGCCCTGATCTTCCAGGGTGAGCCTGAAGACGACGTGATCAAGATGACCTACCGGGAACTGTACACGGAAGTGTGCAAATTCGCGAACGTGCTCAAGAGCCTCGGCGTCGGCAAAGGAGACCGCGTCTGCATTTATCTGCCGATGATTATCGAGCTGCCCATCGTGATGCTGGCCTGCACGCGCATCGGCGCCATCCATTCCATCGTGTTCGGCGGCTTTAGCGCGGACGCCATCGCCACGCGCGTGGGCGACGCCTCCTGCAAGATGCTCGTCACGTCAAACGTTTCGCTTCGGTCCGGCAAGCACATCGGCCTGAAAGCCATCGCGGACGAGGCCATGACCAAGTCCGACTGCGCCAGCATTGAAAAATGCATCGTCGTGAAGCGCAACCCGGAACCTTGCGCCATGCAGGAAGGGCGCGACCTATGGTACGACGAGCTCATGGCAAACGCCGGCACGGAGTGTGAAGCGACGCCGATGAACGCCGAAGACCCGCTTTTCATTCTGTACACCTCGGGTTCCACCGGCAAGCCCAAGGGTGTGGTGCACACCACGGGCGGCTACCTGCTGCAAGTCGCCATGACGCATAAGTACGTGTTCGATCTCCGCGAAGACGACATCTACTGGTGCACGGCGGACATCGGCTGGGTAACCGGCCACAGTTACATCGTGTACGGCCCGCTGGCCAACGGCGCCACCTCGCTCATGTTTGAAGGCGTGCCGACCTATCCGGATGCCGGCCGTTTCTGGCACATCGTCGACAAATTTAAATGCAACCAGTTCTATACCGCGCCCACGGCCATCCGCGCACTGATCCAAAAGGGTGACGAGTGGGTGAACAAGTATGATCTGGGCTCCCTGCGCATCCTGGGTTCCGTGGGCGAACCCATTAATCCGGAAGCGTGGATGTGGTACTACACGGTGGTCGGCAAGAGCCGCTGCCCGATCATGGACACGTGGTGGCAGACGGAAACGGGCGGCTTCATGATTACGGGCCTGCCCATAATGACCTTGAAGCCCGGCAGCGCGAACCGGCCCTTCTTCGGCGTGGACCCGATCATCCTGCGCGATGACCGCTCGGAAGTGGACACCAACGAGGGCGGCAAACTGTGCATCCAGCGTCCGTGGCCCGGCATGATGCGCACCATGTGGGGCGATCATGACCGCTTCATCGACACCTATTTCACCATGTACAACGACCTCTATTTCTCGGGCGACGGATGCCGCAAAGACGCCGACGGCGATTACTGGCTCATGGGCCGCATTGACGACGTCGTGAATGTGTCCGGCCACCGTATCGGTACGGCGGAAGTCGAAAGCGCCCTGGTCAGTCACCCGAAGGTGGCCGAGGCCGCCGTGGCGCCCATGCCCCATGAAATCAAGGGCCAGGCCCTGTACGCGTACGTGACCCTGGTCGGCGGTGTGGAAGAAAGCGAAGCACTGCGCAAGGAACTGGTCATGCATGTGCGCAGTGAAATCGGCCCGATCGCAGCGCCCGACGTAGTGCAGTTTGCGCCCGCGCTGCCCAAGACGCGTTCCGGCAAAATCATGCGCCGCATTCTGCGCAAGATCGCCGAAGACGCCGTGGACCAGATCGGCGACACAACCACGCTGGCCGATCCGCACGTCGTGGAAGCGCTGGTGGCCGAACACAACCGCCTGCTGAAGAAATAACCTGCGCTGTGGCGGCAACGCCGCGGCACCCTGATTTACGGGAGCCGGTGTCCGCGTGATACCGGCTCCCTGTTTCGTAACAGTAGAGTGTCGAGTTTTGTAAACAATTGGAGAGTACTTCTAATGGCAGAAAACAAAACAATGAATCGCTGGATTGTTGTCGTAGGCGCAATCCTCATCCAGCTCTCTCTCGGCGCCATTTATGCCTGGAGTGTTTTTACGCGTCTACTGACCGACCCGGCTGGCACCTACAAGTTTACCGCGACACAAACCCAATTGATCTTTTCTGCGGGTCTCGCGTTTTTTGCGGTTGTTATGGTTGTTGCGGGCCGCATGCAGGCCAAGATCGGCCCACGGCCTATAGCCCTTGCCGGAGGCATTGTCCTGGGGCTGGGCTATATTCTGGGCGGTTTGTTCGGCACCACTTTTATCATGCAGTTGCTGTGTATTGGGGTTATCGGTGGAACGGGCATCGGATTGGCTTATGTGGTTCCCATTGCGGTTTGTGTCAAATGGTTTCCCGACAAAAAGGGTATGATCACCGGGTTCGCGGTGGCCGGTTTCGGTTTCGGCGCCACCCTGTGGGTAAAGTTGGGAGACAGCTGGTTTGGAGGATTACTGAATAATCTTGACGGCATGTTGGGATTACCGGGCGTGCAGGCCGTATTTTTCGTGTACGGCATTACCTTTCTGGTACTGGTAGTACTGGGAAGCCTTGTCATGGTGAATCCCCCGGCAAATTATGTGCCTGCGGGCTGGACACCGCCGGCGGCTGCCGCGGGCGGTTCCACCGGACAGGTTAATTTCACTGAACGCCAAATGTTGAAAACACCTCAGTTTTATATGCTCTGGATCACCTTCATGGCTTCCGCGATGGCCGGTCTGATGGTAATAGGCATCATAAGACTTTTCGGGATTGACGCCCTCCAGGCAAGCGGCACAGCCGTAACCGCAGAAGAGGCCGGTATTGTCGCGGGAACCGCAATGGCTCTTTTCGCGATTCTTAACGGATTGGGACGTATTATCTGGGGAACCGCCAGCGACAAGCTCGGGCGCAAGATGTCTATTGTGCTTATGTGCTTCCTTCAAGGCCTTATGTTGCTTGCCTTCTATAAATTAGGGGGCTCCAAGATGGGCTTTATTGTGGGCGCCTGCATTATCGGGTTTAATTTTGGCGGCAATTTTGCCCTGTTCGCGTCGGCTACGGCGGACTTCTTCGGCAACAAGAACGTGGGGCTGAATTACGGATATGTCTTTTTGTCCTACGGGGTGGCCGGCATAGTGGGCCCTCAAATTGCGGGGTATTTCAAAGACCGGGCGCCCGTCGGCACCGTGGATGTGACCGTATGGCTGGCGCCGATGGTTATTGCCGGCGTCGCCTGCCTGGCCGTGGCGGTATTAATGTTGGCGCTTAAGGCGCCCAAAGCCCCAAAAGCATAGCGTTAAGCCTTTTTTGGCACGGGGAGAGAATTGGGGAGGCGCGACCGGGTTACGCGCCTCCCCAACATTTTTTTGGGAGGCGGGTTTACTCCTCCACCCCTCCGGGGGCGGTGCGTGCTGACAAGGCGAGGCGTTACGCACTCTCCCGGGACGGGGGTTCCGCCTTGGCATAGTCCACGGCATGGTGTATGCCGTCCTCCAGAAAACGGGCGAGAATGAAGAAGTAATCACTCAGACGGTTCACGTATGCAGTATATACCGGATCATTAAATTCCGGAGCCATCTGCTGAAAGGCCACAAGCCGGCGCTCAAAGGCGCGGACCGACGACGCGGTCAGGTCCGCCTGGGCGGCCAGGGAATTGGACGCGCACACGATGAAGGCCCGCGGCAACCGCAGACAGGCTTCCAGGCGGGCCTGTTCGGCTTCGAGCGACTCCAGGTGCTTGCGCTCCAGCCGGACGGGATGCCATTCCGGTTTTCGGGTATGGGGGTCGGCCAACGCGGAACCCAACAGGAAACAGGTGTGCAGCAGGAACCACAGGAACTCGATTTCCCGTGCGGCTTCCGGCCTGTGTTCTTGAAGTTGCGTACGCAGCAGGGCCGTCTGCGCCCGCAGGGTATCCAAGGCGCCCAGGGCTTCCAACAGCGGGTGATCCTTGCGCAAGAACGCTCCGTCCAGCGTGCTCGTTGTTCCCGAATCCCCTTTCTTTGTGGTTACCAGGGATTTCATCAGGCGTCCTTTCCTTGCGTTAGATTACCATTGGTCGTCGTCATCATCATATGCGCCCTGTTTCCAAGCGTCCGGGTCTTCCACCAGTTCATCCCAGTCGCGCAGCACCCCGCCGCCGGCCTCTTCCGCGGCCTCCTCCATTTCCCAGCGCCGATACAGGTTTTGCGCAATGCGGCGACGCCGAATATAGGCGATAATCAGCAGTATGGCGGCGGGCTGAAAAAAGAAGCCTGAAGCCATGGCCGCAATGAGGGCGTATTTCCACAAGGCTCTTTCATAGCCGCCCCAGAATTCGAGCACGGTCATACCGGCGATATCGGACAAAGCCTTGGGAAAGGGCTTTTCAGCCAGGGCATGAATCAACTGCCAGAAACGTTCTTCGCCCAGCAGGTCACGCAGGTGGCGGGTCATGGACAAAGATTGCGCATAGGCGTCATTGAACTGCATCTGGTCCGATGGGCTGTAAAATGAATTGTCCAGCAGACGGTACGGAATAATCCGATTGTTCACGAACATGCTCGCCACCTTGAACAGGCTCTGCCAGTAGAATTCGTTGGATAGGCTCATCGCGAGGCCCTCATTCAGCCATTGGGGCAAGTTCGCGTAATCAATGTTCCTGTACAGCAACAGGTGCACCAGTTCGTGCCGGAGCGTGCCGGGATAATCGCCGCCGGGCGGGCGGAGCCGAGGCGCTTTCACGATGATAAGGTCGCTTCCGGGCTGGGCAAGTCCCGTAACATCAAGACCCGCAAAATGTACCGCATACCGTTCAAACTCCGCAGGAACGTCTGTCACCACCACCCGTATGGGCGCATCCCCTGCGGGAAGTACCGGATTGTATTCGCGTATGGCATTTTCCAGGATGGACAAAGTCCGCTCGGCCACGGCTTCCTGCCCGCTGGGATATTCGACAATAAACAGCCCCTTAGCCAAGATTTCTTTATCCGGATCAACGCCCGCCCCGACCGCGACAACAAACGGCAACAGGCCGGTGGCCAACACCAGAATTCGCGTATAAACAGCTATGAGATTCACGCTGTCATTATACGCCATAAACGGAGCCGGTACCTATTCCACCTGTTCCCGCCGCATGCGACGCAACCAGTGCCTTATACAAAAAAAAACACCAAAGGGAGTAGCAACAGAATCACCGCACCAAGGTAACCCCATCCCAGAATGCCTCCCCAGAAGAACACTTCGTGAAAGGTGCGGACCTTATAGATAACAGCGGGAAGCGTGAGAATATCTCCGAATCCAAATACTTCCTTTACCCCCGGGGCAACCCAGAATTTACCGGGAGTGCCCGAAGGCACATAGGTCACAATATAGTACAATCCCGAGGCAGGAAGCGTTATCTCCTGCCGCCCAAATATCCAGGACGAAGTCCCCGTGAAGGGCTCATCAAACACTTCAGGGTCGCTTATCGTGTCCGTGGCGTAAACGATACCACCGTGTATCCTTCGGGAACTTCCACGGGCGAATTCTCAAGGGCGGGCAGCCCCGGCCCCAAAAGGATAAACGCGGGACGCAGGGACTCGTAACGGTCGATTTGGGGAACTCCAATCTCAATACTGGCGATTACGCCCGCTTCCGCTTCAAAGCTCAGCCAGAGCTGGGCTGAGTCCGACGTTGCCTCGTGGTAAGCCACCTGAGACACGTCTATGTCCCCGATAGGAATAGCCGACTCCGCTGAAGTATGAATGCCCTCATTCTCAATATACCGGTGCGCCCATGCGCCGGGCATGCATAGTATCCCTACCAGAATAACTAGACTGCACCTGATGTTTCGCATACTCTTCCTCCTTTTTATATCAAATTTAACACCATGTCGCCGTAAAATCTTCCCAAGAATTATTATAACCCGGCCCGGCATTCATGGTTCATCACCGCTTTATTTTCCTGCCTAAGCAAGAACCACCGCTTGAATTCCGGATGCCCGATAGGTCATATTCTTGCCGTTCCTGTCAGAATCTCTTTCATTTCAACCTGGGAAAACATTCATGCAGCAAAACGTTTCGGAAACCTCCTCTCTGTCCATTATTGTTGTCGGCGCGTCCGGCGACCTGGCGGTCAAAAAAATATTCCCCGCACTGTTTGCCCTGTTCTGCCGAAAACTGCTGCCGGCGTCCTTTTCCTGTTACGGTTATGCGCGGACACCGATGACTGACGAGCAGTTCCGGGAGTTGCTCATGAGTCGGTTGAACTGCCGATACACGCCAGGCGAATCGGAATGCCGCATGTACATGGAAGACTTCCTCAAACATTGCTTTTATACCTCCGGACACTATGACTCGAAAGAAGATTTTGAGGCCTTACAAACACTACTGAAGCGCCATGAACCGGCCGACACGCCGCTAACCAGACTGTTCTACTTGTCCATACCGCCCTTTCTCTTCCTGCCGGCGGCACAGTCCCTCCATGACGCGGGGCTTGCGGAGGAACTCCCGGGACGAAAGACCTGCCGGGTGGTGGTGGAAAAACCCTTCGGCCGCGACCGTGAATCCTCCGACGCATTGACGCGCGGGCTGGCACAAGTGTTTACGGAACCCCAAACCTACCGCATCGACCATTACCTCGGCAAGGAAGTCATTCAGAACCTGATGGTACTGCGTTTTGCCAATCTCATTTTTGAGCCTCTGTGGAACCGCAACAATATCGACTACGTGCGCATCTGCTGGTCCGAGGACATCGGCGCGGAAGGACGCGCCGGATATTTCGACCACTACGGCATTATACGCGATGTCATGCAGAACCACCTGCTCCAGATGCTGGCCCTGGTAACCATGGAAGAGCCGCTCAATCTGGATCCCGAAAACGTGCGGAACGAAAAGGTAAAGGCCCTGCGCGCCGTGCGACCCGTCCGGTACGAAGACATCGTGGTGGGCCAATATACCGCCGCGGACTATGAAGGACAAGCGCAAAAGGGATACCTGCAGGAGGAAGGAGTGCCGCCCGATTCCATAACGCCCACCTACGCCGCAGCCGTGCTGAAAGTGCGCAACCGTCGCTGGGACGGCGTACCCTTTCTAATGAGTGCGGGTAAAGGACTGAACCACCGCAGGACGGAAATACACATCGTGTTTCGTCAAGTTCCCGGCAACATCTTCGCCGGTCCGTCCGCCACGCCCCATCCCAACAATCTCGTTATCCGCGTACAGCCCGACGCCGGCATCTCGCTGAATATCATGACAAAAGTGCCGGGGTTACGCGTGACTCTCCAGGAAACGGAACTAAACCTCAGCTACGCCGCAGCCTTCGCCGGGGAAATTCCCGATGCCTATGAATCGCTGCTGCTCGACGTGGTCAAAGGCGACAAGAGCCTGTTCATCCGCGCCGACGAACTCGAGGCGGCCTGGGATATTTTTACACCCGTGCTGCGCGACCTCGAATCCTGCAGGGTCCAACCGCAACCCTACCTTTTTGGCAGCGGCGGCCCCCGGTCCGCGGATGCCCTTGCCGCCCTGCACAATGCCACGTGGGAATGAGCAGGATCCACGCTTGTCCATAGTCTCCATAATGTCCACGCACACCCGCTATTCCACAGAGGGCGGCAAAGAGTTTTCATGATCTGTTATACTACTTCCCTGGAGGAACTTTCTTGATTACAGCAAGCGTATTCGATACCAGAGAAGCATTGAATGAGGCAACCCTGCGCCTGATGCGAACGGTAATCAGTGCCGGGCGCCGCGGGCCCACCGCCCTGATCGTGCCCGGCGGCCGGACACCCCGGTCCCTGTTCGAGTCGCTGGTGGCGCAACCCGTAACACCAGCACCCGATTTTTACCTCGGCTACACCGATGAGCGTCATGTTCCGGAAACCGATCCGCAGAGCAACTACGCCCTTACCCGGGACATGATCCGGACTTTGGGCCTGCCGCCTTCGCGCGTGTTACGGGTGCGCACGG
Source organism: Candidatus Hydrogenedentota bacterium (assembly GCA_012730105.1). Lineage (GTDB taxonomy): Bacteria > Hydrogenedentota > Hydrogenedentia > Hydrogenedentales > CAITNO01 > JAAYBJ01. The sequence continues at coordinate 46,565 of JAAYBJ010000019.1, read as the reverse complement.
AACTGCCGCTTGAGGAGTCCGCTTCGCGGTATCATGACGCCTGGCAGGATTTCTTTGACCTGGGCGGCACCGTCCCCCTCGCCCTGCTCGGACTGGGGGATGACGGACACACCTGTTCCCTCTTCACGCCAGAGCAGGTCGATGCATGTGGCCCTGACACCTTTGCCGCATCCGTGCGCCGTGAAACTGGCCCCGATCGCATCACTGTGACTCCCGCGCTGTTGGGCCGCGTTGAACATGTCATCATTCTTGCCGCCGGAAACGAGAAGGCCGCCGTGGTCGATGCCATGCTGCACGAGTCCAGCCCCGTCACCGCCGCCCGGGCGGTGGCGCGTGCGCCGCGCGTTTCACTCTGGTACGCTCCCCAGGACGGAGTGTGACGGCATTTCACGCCGATATTTTGCTTTATCCTGTGCTTTTGGTTTATACTATTGCTCCCTGAACGCGGAGACATCCGTGTTCCAACCCTTCTTTTTGTGGGGCCGTAGCTCAGTTGGGAGAGCGCTTGACTGGCAGTCAAGAGGTCAGGAGTTCGATCCTCCTCGGCTCCACCATTTTAAAACACTGAAGGCGTTGTAGATAGCAACGCTTACCCGGTTACCCGGTGCGGTTAAACCTAACCGCTATCCGTATACTGTATACGGATAGGCAAAAAAAGGACCGTGCCATGACCGGAAAACGACTTTCGCGCCCACCCCAATCTTGTGCCCGCCGATGTATGGAGGGCACACATCATGCCTAACTACACTTCGCCCAAAATGCGCCGACAGCGACGTGCCCACGGGAAGGACTTGGCGTATGTGACCCTGAGCGGCAAGCGGCATTACTTGGGTACACACGGCACCGAAGAAGCCAAAGTGTTGTTTGATGCCACCGTGGCGCAATGGCTTTCCAACGGACGCAAAAACCCGACACCGCCGCCCGATATTACCGTCAGTGAATTGATCGCCATGTGGATACGGGAAAACGCCGCATTTCTTAAAAAGTCAAGCAGCGCGCGTTGTGCCATCAAGACACCCAACAGTGTGATGATCGCCCTGTATGGCAGCACATTGGCCAACGAGATGACGCCGCTTAAAATGAAGGCTGTGCGGCAAGTGCTGTTAAGCAAGAAATTCGCCCGTATCACAATTAATAAACAGATCGCCTATCTGGCCCGGGTGTTTGCACTGGGAGTTGAGAATCAATGCGTCGATCCTTCCGTACATAACGCCCTTAAATGTATCAAGCCCCTGGAACGCAACAAGACGACGGCGCACGAATATAACAGGATTCGTCCTGTTCCTATCAAGGACGTCGAGGCCACGTTGCCGTTCTTGAATAAAACATTGGCCGACATGGTGCAGGTGCAACTGTTAACCGGCATGCGACCCGGCGAGGTATGCGGTCTAAAACGCGCCTACTTCAACTGTGACGGCGATGTATGGACGGCGACATTACCAACGCATAAAAACTCTTGGCGCGGTCTAGAGCGGGTGGTGTATTTCGGACCGGAAGCGCAGCAAATATTGAAACCGTATTTTTTGCGCCGCAAATCCAACGAATATCTTTTCTCACCCGGCGATGCCTTCGAGGGCGATCCAGACAGAAAACTTGGCGCGTGCTATACAACGCAGAGTTATGGACGCGCAATATACCGCGCATGTTTGCGCGCCGATGTTTTACAATGGTATCCCAACCGGTTGCGCCATACCGCAGGCACAGAGTGTTGTAAGAAATATGACCTGGAAGCCGCGGGGATAATGCTGGGGCATCACGATCCGCGCGCTACAAGGGTGTATGCCGAGCCGGACAACGAGAAGGCGATTAGAATAGCCCGCGCCATGGGATAAGTTGATTCACCACGCCGCTGTCCGTGTGGATGGCGGCGTTTTTTTTGCGTCAGGGTATTGACCTGAAACAATTTTCAGTGATATACTATACGCATGAAGACAACGTCTTGCGAAATAGTGAACGCTATTGACATGATCGCGGGAATTACCATTCACCCGCGCTTTGACCTGCAGGGCAAGTCAGACAGACTTGATTCCTTATGGGTCGCATATGAAAAGGCACGCGCCGCTTGCCACATACCGGAGCACGAGGGATTTCATTCAATCCCGCGCGATGCACATTGCCCTGAAGTTTTCGGCTTGATGTGTACAGCAAAAGATATGGCCAAGCATGGCGGCATATGTTTTTCTGAAGCAGAATTTGAGATAGCAAACCGGGCGATTGAGGATCCAAAATTTCAGGCGTTTCTTATTGCGCGCCGGGGATTGGAGAACGCCATTACCCGGTTTCTGAAAACAGTTTAATCGTTCAACGATAACGCGAAATGTTCCCTGTCAGATGCAGGGAGTCCACCACGGGATCCATCACGGGACGGCATGCCAAAAGCGTGCTGGTGCCCCGATGTGTCCCGTGGTGTTTTTCGTTTCCGGGGCATGGGAGCATTTCAATGAAATGGTATTCGATTGGTGAAGCGACAAGGATAGGGATAATCCCCACCACGAACGGGAGGCCCGTTGGCGCCGCCACAATTTGGCGCTGGTGCACGAAAGGATGCCGGGGGGTAAAACTGGAGCACGCGCGTTTCGGCCGCCGGATCGCAATTTCCGAAGAAGCCCTGGAGCGGTTCGCCGCTGAACTTGCCCAGGCATGGGCTGAGGAGCCTGTAAAGTCTGTAAAGCCCGCACCGCGCAAGCCGAAGGCCCGCACTGAGGCAGAGCGCAAAAAGGCGATCCTGGACGCTGAGCGGCGTATACGGGAATGCGGCTGTATGGGTGCGGAATAGGGAGGTCCACAATGAACCAAAAAAAATGGCGACCCGCCACAGGCCGCCGCATAAATCGTTTAACGTCTAACAATAGTATAGCACAGCGTGTTATCAACGTCAAGGCAAGCCTGCCGCCGGTCCTGTTTTACATGGACGAGATCCAACGGTTTGAACCCAAGCGGGAATCCGGCTGGATAAACTCGGGACTGTGCCCGTTTCACAACGACCGCAACGTCGGTAGTTTCTCGGTAAATCTCGACAGCGGCGCCTTCAAGTGTTTCTCATGCGGTACTGCCGGCGCTGACATCCTCGCATTCTACCGCTTGCGGTATTGCTGCGATTTTATGACGGCACTGGCCGATCTGGAAGGGAGGTGCGGCATATGGCAACGATAGCGCCACCTTCGACCAGGACCGTCTACCATTACCAGAATGCAGACGGCACACATTACTGTGATGTTATCCGCGTTGACAAACCGGACGGCACCAAGGATTGTTTCACCCTTCCCGCGGGACTGCCAGGACCACACCCGTTGTATCGCGCCGAACGTCTGGCCGGTCTGCCGGCAGAAACACCCGTCTATATCGTAGAGGGTGAAAAATGTGTTGAAGCCCTCGAGGCTGTAGGCTTGGCGGCAACGACCAGCAAGGGCGGCAGCTCGTCGGCACATAAAACCGATTGGGTGCCGCTGGGAAAATTTAGGCTTGCCTACATTTTGCCAGACAACGACGAGCCAGGCGCCGGGTATGCCCGGGATGTCGTGGACATCCTGAGCGGGATGCCGGGACAGCGTGAAGTTATTGTCTGCGATCTGCCAGGGCTGGCCGAAAGTGAAGATGTTGCCGATTACCTGGTAGGCCATGACAAAGCCGACCTGATGGCCGCCATTGAAAAATACGGACTGCAGGCGCGGCCGGATGCTGTCGAGGTAACGGAATGGCCGGAACCGCGGCCGGTTATGAAGGTTTTGCAGGTTGTTCCAGAGGTTAGCCGCGAAATGTTGCCGGCAAGTATAGGTCCGTGGTGTTTTGATGCCGCCCACCGTATGCAATGCCCGGTCGACTTTATAGCCGTAGCCGCCATTACCATGATGGGTAGTCTTATCGGCCGGCAATTAACAGTAAGGCCGAAGGCGCGGGATTGTTGGAGCGTGAAGCCTAACGTGTGGGCGTGCCTGGTAGGACAGCCTGCCGCCATGAAATCACCCGCGCTTAAAGAGGCGCGGCGATTCGTGGACCGCCTGGACCGTGAAGCCGGCGCCGCCTATGAAACAGCCAGGACTGAATACGAGAAGCAGAAATCCGTCTATGAAATCAAAGTTGATTGTATTAAGAAACAGGCACGGCAGGAAGACAACGAAATAAAGCGAGAGCGCTTACTGGTCGGCATGTTTGACAAGCCCGAGCAACCTACACGGCTGCGATACTATTCACAGGACAGCACGGTCGAGCGTCTGCAGGAATTACTGCAAGAAAACCCGAGAGGTCTGTTACTGTTGCGGGATGAATTGGTCGGTTTCTTGCGAGGCCTGGACAAGCCCGGGCAGGAAGGTTCACGCGCTTTTTTTCTGGAAGCCTGGGAAGGTGACGGCCGTTTCCATGTGGACCGTATCGGCCGCGGCAGCAAGATGGTTGATGGTCTTTGTATTGGTGTTCTTGGAAACGCCACACCCGGCGGGATGAGTGATTATGTCCTGGACGCGATGGGAACCGGTGAAGGTGCCGACGGATTGCTGCAACGTTTCAGCCTGATAGCGTTTCCAGACATTACAAGTCGATTCGATTATGTGGACCGCGCACCTGATAGTGAAGCGGCAGATATGGCCGAAAGCGCCTTTAATCGATGTGACAAGATAGACATTGAAAAAATAGGCGCGGAATGTTACGAGGATAGCCTGCCGTTCCTACACTTTGACAACCAGGCGCAAAAGTATTTTGAGGAATGGTATTGTGACCTGGTTTCTTATTGCCGAGGCGAAAGCGAACACCCTGCCATAGCGGCACACCTATTGAAGTTTTCCAAGATGGTGCCGGCGCTGTCGTTAATTTTTCATGTTGCGGATGGTGGGCGCGGTCCTATCCCTGGAGAACAATTCCTGCGATCTGCCGCCTGGGCTGAATATGCCAGAGCACACGCCTGCCGCCTATATGAGAGCGCATTTAACGACGGCGCCATTAACGGCGCGGCCGTATTGCTGCGACACATTCAAGCCGGCGATCTGCAGGACGGGTTTACTACCAGGGACGTGTATGTCCTGAAGGGCTGGGCCGGACTGTCCCGGCGAGAGGATGCACAAGCGGCGATCTATGAACTGGTAGAGGCAGGCCACCTGAAACGCATTATTGACAAAAAAGCGAAGATAGGTGGCCGTCCAACAGAGCGCTATCTGATTCACCCAATGTATAAGGAGACCAACTGTGAGTAAGTGGATAGACCGACTTGTCGCACTTGTAAATACAAAAACGCACCCCGAAAATCTAACCTACAAAACCTACGAAACCTCACCCGATGAGCAAGAAAACACCCTGCAGGATAGTTTTGTAGGTTTTGTAGGTGACTTTCCAGACACCCGGGACGCCGAAACCGTCATTGAACGTGCAGCCATTCAGGAATATGACGGCAACCTCGAGCGGGACCGGGCAAACATGGAGGCGGCCGGCGACTATGACCGAAACCGGCAACAATACGAACAGGCGAACCCTGGCCGGGACCCGCGCAACGTGGAAGCCCTGTACCGGGCCTATATCCAGCGATGGATGCCAGACCATGAGGGTGATCTGCCGGCGACACCGCCGAATGTCCGCGGGAATGCGGGATTGTGGCGGGCATGGTGGCGCAAGGTGGAGGGATGAAAATAATGGCTAGCGAACTTTTTACAACCGCGGCGATGCCGCAAGGGAGCACACATGACGTTATCTGAAAGACTGTTGGAACGCAAGGCCGCCGCCGCCATCGAGCACATCGGCGCGGGCGGGGACGCGGAATCCTTCGAGAAATTATGGCAACGGATCGAGAGCCTGGAACTTGCGAGCATTGCCATGAATCCAGAAGGCGAACAGGACATTCGGCGCATGAGCATGGCTGAAAAAGTCGCCTTGCGTGAATCAATCGGGGACGCGGAATTTACCCGCCGTATTCAGGAAGGGGGGCGATAACATGAGAGAATTTCCGAAACGTGACCAGGCGCGGGTCCAGGTGAACAAAATCAGCGAGGCCCTGGTCAATGCCCAGGCAGAACTCACCGCGCTTAAACAGCAGCAAGCGGATGCCGTCGAAAAAAATCGAGAGTCTGCCGCGCTGCAATATCTGAATGACGGCAAGATTAATCTGCCGGTAGACAAGACTGTCGCACAGGCGGCAAACCTGCAGGCTGTCATTGATGGCCTGCAAGTTGAACTTGAGCGGGCGAAAGTTTTCGAGGATCGCGCGTTCCTGGTGGACCTGCAGGAATGGGCGGGCGAAGTGCAACCTGAAGTACATGCCCTGGTAGAACGCGGTCAAGCGTTACGGGCCGAATTGAAGGGCATTACCGGGCGTTTGCGTATCCTTCATCAAGACTCCCGCCTGGTCTCTGACTGGTGGGGCCGGGCTGTCTCCCGTATACGCGCCTCGGAACAAGGTGCCCCCTCCCCGTGCACAAACAGACCCCTCCCCACCAAGCCGCCGATGGGCACGATACCCAGTAACCTGTTAAACGAGTAATGACAACATGACCATGCCCATACTCAGCCATGGCGATCCCCTCAACGCGCCCGAGCTCGCACAATACACGGGCTCGGGTGCACCTTATTATGGTAGTGGAGTGTTAGGGTGGTGTTGTTATGAATATGGAACAAAAAGGGCGTTTGGGCAGGGCTGAGCCTTGTGCATGGGTCGCACGAGGGAATGGCGCACGCAGCCATATACTTGCCTTATTCGCGGCATGTTGTACGGAACACCGTACAACGGGCGGGAAATGCACGGTCTGAAACATACTGCATATTATCAGACGTTGAAATCCTTGCCTTAATTGATTTACACACTAACACGCTGGCAATACTGCTAAGTGCCGTTACAAGTCTGCAACACGGGTTGCATTTCGCCATTTCATGCACAGCAAAACGCCGTTGTTTACCAGCAACGTATTGCACTTAAAAAAAATGAACAGGGGGGTGGCATCTTCAAGCGGTTCGCCGTTAGGCCGGGAGCCCTCCCCTAATCAATATAACCCTCACGTGACCCTACTGAAAATCTTTTCAGGTATCGGCAGGCACCGCGCATTGTACCGTTAGACCGCCCAGGATGCCCCAGGACGCACGATCGACAGACAGGTGGACATTCACCGCGCCTTGTGGTATTATGGCCGTGCCCGGGCTCTCTGTGTATCTGTGTATATGTGTACAGATTTTCAGCACGCACGGGCGCGTACAGGGCGCGTAGAGGCATGGACGGCACTGAAGGGCGATACAATGCCGCCCTGGGAGACGTTCGCCGTTTACGGGGCATTCTAGCAGCCATCTTTTCCGATTGCTGCTAATTTACAGAAACGCTAACCCTATACTGTATACGGTTGGGTATAATTTCTTGTTGAAAATAGTGAAACGGCATGATACAATTACTTCAAATTTAATCGTTTAATACGCACCGGTTGGTATTCAAATTCTCTGGCAGTCAAGAGGTCAGGAGTTCGATCCTCCTCGGCTCCACCAATAAGTTAATAAAACGCAGCAACTTAGAACGAAAATGGTTGCTGCGTTTTTTGTTTTCCTGCCGGTGGCGACCGACCTGGAGGAACGCCAGCATGATAATGAGGATTTTTCGCAGCACTGAGGGCAGCGCAGGTTAGAGAAAAGTATTAAGGGTATGGACAAGATGGAGAAAGTGGATAGAATGGATGAGATGGATAGGACGAAATGTCCATGCCGTCCATAAAATCCCCCAAGGATATCTATACCGAGACCGCCGCGAACACGGTACTGATAGGTGTGTTCTATTACGTCCGCGTTGACTATTTTGTCTTTGCCGGGACGCGCACGGCGCAGGCGACGACATGGCCCTGGGCGATTTCCATCAGGCGCTGGGATGTTTGCGCGCAGGCGGGTTCGGCGACAGGACAGCGCGGATGGAAGGGGCAACCGGACGGGGGATTGATGGGACTTGGCGGTTCACCCTTGGACAGGACGCGTTTCCCGGCCTTACCCGGGTCGGTCTTGGGCGCTGCCTCAAGCAGGGTGTGGGTGTAGGGGTGGACCGGCCCGGCAAAAAGGGTTTCGGCCGGCGCCATTTCCACAATATGCCCGAGGTACATGACGGCCACATGATCGGAAATGTGCCGGACCACGTCCAGGTTATGACCGATGAACAGGTAGGTCAGCCCCAGGCGTTCACGCAGTTCCTGGAGCAGGTTCAGTATCTGCGCCTGAATAGACACGTCCAGCGCGGAAACGGGCTCGTCGGCCACAATAAACTCCGGTTGCACCGCGAGCGCCCGGGCGATCCCGATACGCTGGCGCTGCCCCCCGCTGAACTCGTGGGGATACCGGTCCGCAGCCGATTCGGGCAGGCCGACCTGCTCCAGCAGCGCGGCAACCCGGGTGGATGCCTGGCGCCGTGTGGCAAGGCCGTGAAAGCACAACACCTCGGACAGCATGGACTGGACCGTCCGGCGCGGGTTCAGTGAGCCGAAGGGGTCCTGAAAAATAATCTGCATGCGCCGCCGCAATGCGCGCAAGTCATTCTTGTCCGCCGCGACCACATCGATGCCGTCGAAACGGATATCCCCGCTGTCCGGTTCCAGCAACCGCAACAGGCACCTGCCGGCGGTGGTTTTTCCGCTGCCGCTCTCGCCGACGAGGCTCAGCGTGGCCCCCCTGGGTATGGTGAAACTGACGTCCTCAACGGCGTGCACGGCGCCGACGGTCCGCGAGAACACACCCGCTTTCAGAGGAAAGCGTTTTACCAGGCTTTTGACTTCAACCAGAGGTGTATTCGTCATGACACGCCGCTCCCCGTCGCATTCCCGGGTTCCTGATGCAGCCAGCATGCAGTCGGGTGGGAGGCGGCGCCGCACATCAATGGCGGTTCCTGGGCCCGGCATATCGGCATGGCATGACTACAGCGGGGATGAAACCGGCATCCTGTGGGAAAGGCCGTGATGGGTGGCACCACGCCTTCAATAGTCGCGAGCCGTTTACCCGGCTGGTTTACTGCGGGCAGCGAGGCAAACAACCCTTGGGTATAGGGATGGCTTGGCGCCTCGAAAAGCTCCGCCACCGGTGCGGTTTCCACAATCTTGCCGGCGTACATGACGGCCACGGCATCGGCGGCTTCTGCCACCACGGCGAGGTCGTGGGTGATGAGCAGGGTTGCCAGACGTGACTGCTGTCGCAGATCCCGGAGCAGATCAAGTATCTGCGCCTGGATGGTAACATCCAGGGCCGTGGTGGGTTCGTCGGCGATCAGCAGTTTCGGATCACAGGCCAGCGCCATGGCGATCATGATGCGCTGCAGCATGCCGCCCGACATCTGGTGCGGGAATTCCTCCATGCGCCGCTCAGCGGCCGGTATGCCCACCCGTCGCAGCATTTCCAGGGCCGCGTCTCGTGCATCCGGCCTAGAAAGCCCGCGATGAAGCCTCAACACGGCCTCAATCTGCGCCCCAATACGAAACACCGGGTTAAGCGATGTCATAGGCTCCTGGAAAATCATACTGATATCGTTGCCGCGGATGCGGCGCATGGCTGACTCGGGCAGGTCCAGTAGGCGCTTCCCATCAAAATGAATGTGGCCGTCCGCGATGCGCCCGGGCGGCGACGGAATCAGGCGCAACAGGGCAAGGGCCGTAACGCTTTTGCCGCAGCCGCTTTCGCCGACTAGCGCCAAGGTCGTGCCTGCATCCAGGCTGAAGGAGACATGGTCCACGGCACGCGCCACACCCTGGTCGGTCTGAAACACGACGGCGAGACCGTCTACACGCAGCAAGGGCACAGGCACGGAAGTGGTGGCGCAAGTTCTTGTTTCTTCTGTAAGCGCATTTGTGAACATGGTGTGTAGCATACACAGCGGGGACGGGGCGGCACAAGATGAATTACGATTTATGGGGGTGGTGATTGATGCGGCGCGCTTCCAGCAACATACCGGTTAGTTGAAACGCCACAGACAGGACAATAAGCGCGCCCACCGGCAGGAAATAGCGGGGCCCGGCGGCGCGCAGGCTGTTCTTGAAGGTCCAAAAGCGCAATTTGAGATAACCCCCCACTTTGTCCACGCGCTTCTTGATGTGATAGTTGCCTCGCCCCCGCGTCAGCTGCCAGCGAAGAAACCCGCACAGGTCGCCTTTTTCTACATGGAAGACTCGTATCGCCGGGACATAGCGGATCCGGCAGCCGGCCAGCACGGCCTGCCGCGCCAAGACCGTGTCCTCGCCTCCCGCAACGGGAAAGGTCTCATCAAACTCGCCCAGTGTTTCAAATACCACCTTGCGAAAGGCGAGGGCGCAACTGCTGAAACTGTTGGTATACCCCTCCTCATCCACACGCCAGACCTTGTCAAAGCCCAGGATGCCGCCGCCCGGGAAACCCAGCAAGGCCACGGCCCTGCCGAAGGGTGTCCTGACCCGCGTAATAGTATTCCCCATGAGGATGGCCCCGCCGTACAGGTTATCCACCACCTGCTTCAAAGCATCCGGATCGAGCACACAGTCCGTATCTGTAAAGAACAAAAACTCGCTCTCCGCGGCGCGGGCGCCCCGGTTACGGCAGGCGGCGGGCCCGTGGTTACGGCCTTGATATAAGATGCGAAAACGCTTGTCCTGTATGCATGCATAGGCGGACACGTCGGAAGAGGCGTCGTCCACAAGAATAACCTCAAAGTCCCCTAAGGATTGGGACAGCAGGGAATCATAGAGTTCGCGCAACAACGATGTTTTGGGATTGTAGGACGGTATGACAACGGAGACACTTGGAATCATGGCTGTCCCCCATCTCCGGACGGCTCCCGGGTTCGAAGTTTTTCAACCAAGCCGGCTACATGGTCTGTCTGGATACCGTCCACCCCCCAACCAAGCAAGGTTTCCCAACTTTCGGGTCCGCCTTCATCCACAATTACCTTGGCGCCCGCTTCGTGGCATGTACGCACGAAGGATTCGCTGATATGCTTCCATACGGATGCGACCAGACCGGGAGAACCATCCTCCAAAATACGGCCGAGATTGCGTTTCGGTCCGGGGTCGGGCATGACCAGGCATTCCGAACAACAGGCGCGCAGTTCGCGAAGCTGGGGACCGCCCACATACCAAAGCACGTCGCTGGCCATGTCGTATTCGCGCACCAATGCGGCCGCCTTCTTCACGTCCCCTTGTTTCATGTCCAGATAAATACCGATTTTGCCGCGGCATAATTCAAGGATGTCCTCAAAAACCGGAATCCGCTCCTCCGCCCATTCCGGCCCGACCCGGCTGCCGATATCCAGCGCGCGCAGTTCCTCCAGTGTGAAATCCTTAACCGCTCCCGTCGCGTCTTTCGTATAGTCATCCACCGTGTGATTGTGTATGCTGACAAAACGGCCGTCACGGGTTTCGCGAAGGTCGATTTCGACGAAGTCCGCTCCCAGTTCAATGGCCTTACGGTAGGCGGCAAGCGTGTTTTCCGGAATGCCTTCATGAACGCCACGATGGGCCACCACGTAGACACCACCATTGTTCGGCGCGCGCATCGGGACCACGTCCGTGGACGCGGCGGGTCCGAGCAGGAGCATCGCGATCAACAGGACATGTATCATGGCAGGGTTCCTTTCAAGATGGCATTGATTATCGTCCCGGCGGCCGTCAAGCCGAAGAGGGCGGGCAGATAGGAAATGCTTCCCACCGGCGCCTTGCAAGCGGCGGAGGAGCGGGATTTTTGGCGCAGGCAATCCGCTTCAACCTCAATTGCGCGCAAAGGCGGCTCGTCGGAAAAAACACATAAAATGCCCTTGTGAATGCCGGTGCCGCGCAGCCGCTGCCGCACCTGCCGCGCCAGGGGGCAGCCGCGCGTCTTGCTGATGTCGGCCACCTGCACACGCGACGGGTCCAGACGCAGGCCCGCTCCCATGCTTGACACACAAGGAATGGCCCGCCCATGAAGGTAACGCAACAGCGCGACCTTCGCGTCAAGCATGTCAATGGCATCAATGACGTGCCACGTTTGATCCAAAGTTAGTTGCTCCAGCGCAGCTTCTTCCACAAACAGATCCCGAGTCTCAACCGTCGCCCCGGGATGTATCGCCGCCACGCGGTTGCGGGTCGCGTCGGTTTTCCGCATCCCCACCGTGGCGTCCAGGGCGATGATCTGGCGGTTAATATTGGTCGGATCCACAGTGTCGCAATCCACCAGTAACAGCCGTCCCACCCCTGCCCGGGCCAGGGCTTCCACAGCATAACCGCCGACCCCGCCCAGACCGATGACGGCCACGGATGCACGACGGAGGCGCTCCATACCCTCATCACCCACCAGCAGGCGGGTACGATGCTGCCAATCCTTATTTATAGACTCAGGGACCATCGTTCTTTTCCCAGCCGATCCGCAACCTGTCCCTACAGGCGCAGTTTGAAAATGCGTGTTGCGTTCCGTGTGGTAGCCTCAGCCACCTCTTCCGCGGGCAGGTCCAGCAGTTCCGCAGCCGCGCGAAGATTATACAGGATGTTGGCGGGCGTGTTGATGGCACCCCGCGCCTCCACCGGCGGGATATCGGGGGCGTCGGTTTCCAGCAGAAAATGATCCGGGTAAATGCGCCGCAGCACACGGGCGCGCTTGGCGCTGTTACGCCAGGTTAAAACGCCCCCCATGCTGAACGCGAGCCCGTACTCCATAAACTGTTCCGCCAGTTCCGGGCTGCCGGAAAAATTATGCAGAACCCCTCCCGGTGGCGGGCCGTATTTCTTGAAAAGGGCCAGCAGTTCGTTGAACGCGCCCCGGCAATGCAGGATCACGGGAAGCCCGAGGTCACAGGCGGCACGCAGCTGGGGAATCAACACCTTGATCTGCCATGCCAGGGGGAAGCGCTCTGTTTTGGAATCCAGGCCGATTTCACCGATAGCCACGGCATCGGCTGCAGCCTCAGGCAGGCTCGACAAGTGCGGCATAACCTCTTCGGGGCAATACCAGGGATGAACACCCACGGCGAATTCCACCGCCTTGAAGCGCGCTGCCAAGGCCGCCGAAAGGGCCCACTGGGCGGGATGCACCGAAGCGGTTATCAGCTTGCGCACACCCGCCCGGCGGGCCATTTCCAGCGTCTCATCAAGGCCCTCTTGAAAGGCTTCACTTTCGAGATGGCAGTGGACATCCACCAGCTGCATAACGTTTCCGATCAGTGCATCTCGATACTGCAGTCGCCGATGGCGGGACGGTAATAATGAAACACCACGTCGGGGTGATTTGCCAGCAGGCTCATGGGCACGGCGCTGTCGGGCAGGCCCTTTCCGATCATGAACGCCGTCAGGCGCATGCCGAAGGGATTGTCATGGTTGCCTGCCTGCCAGATGGAGACCCGTCCGGACTTCCAGGTTTCCACAGGTCCCACGGTCATGGCCTGGCTGGGCACTTCCGACAGGCGGCCGCCGCCCGAGGTACGCGCGTTCTGCATAACGGTCATGGGATGCAGATCCACCATGCGCGTGCCGAGTTTACAGTACTCTTCGGGGGAAGGGGGCGCGTCTTTCCAGGCGCCCTGCCGTTTGGGTGGGTCGTTGAAGGCCCAATGTTTGACGTCGCCCTGACCGCCCTGCATGATCAGGCAGCGCATGGAATCAAAGGAAGCGCTGTACCCGACCACGTCGCCGGCGGGAAAATGCAGGTTTTCCGGGCGGGGCCGCAGCTCGGGCCGGATCAGGTTGAAACAAAGATCCATGTCCGCCTTTTTGAAAGAAAGCGGATGGGACTCCTCCACGGCCTTGCCATCCTGCACCCACTCGTCCATGCCCCAGAATTGGGCGTTCAGCGCGTTCAGGTTCAAATCGAAGGCGTTGACCAGCCGCGCCACCAGCGGCAGTTGCTCCGTGGGGCCGATGGGGCCGCAGATGCCCGCCGGGTTGTCTGGCGTGGAGGCGCGCCACGCCTCGATATACTCGAGCGCCTCGGCAAGATAGAAATCTTCCAGCGTCTCGTGAAACACCACGCGGAACCCGTCACGCGACAGTTGGGCGAGGTCTTTTTCCGACAGACGCGCCACATCCGACAGCAGGGCGTCATCCAACGTGGTATAATCCCACCATTCGGGGGCGACAACACTTAGTCTGCGCATAGGTATCTCCTCTCTCTTTATGGTTCTTTCCGGTGCGAGGTGCAAACCGGGTATTCATTATCCCCCAAGCCGGGGGGGCAGGGCAACACACGCGGCGCCTACCCACCGATACATGTACTGATCTTGGCGGCGAGCTCCGCCACACGATAGGGCTTTTGCAGGAAACTTACAAAACCAAGCCGTCCATAGAGGCGCGCGGCGTCCCGTTCTTCCAGGTCGGTGGTCATCAGAAGGGCGGTGCGCCCAAATTCCCGGCGAAGTTCCCGAATTTTCTGTTCATCGAAGGGGAAGTTGGGCGCATGCTCGATAATCATGCACGGAATTGAATGCCGGCCGTTCCGCAACAGGTCCGCCGCCTCCTCAAGCCCGGCCGCCGTGACCACCGCATATCCCAGGCGGCCCAGTATCTTCGTGGTTATCCGCTGTGAAGACAGGTTGGCGTCCACCAGCAGCACGGTTGTGTATTCGCCCTGCGTAGAAGCGCTTTCCAGAAAACCATGGTCGCTTTCATACGTCCCGGTACTTGCGGGAAGCAACACCGTGAAAATGGAGCCATGCCCGGGCTCACTGTACACCCGGATGCTGCCCTTATGCCCGCGCACGATGCCCAGTACGCCGGAAAGCCCCATACCCCTGCCGACGAACTTGGTGCTGAAAAAAGGATTAAAAATTTTCTCCAGCGTCTCACGATCCATGCCTGCGCCCGTGTCTGATACTTCCAGGGCCACATAGGTTCCGTCTTCGAGCATATCTGTAAAATAGCCGTCCTGAAAATAGTCAGGATCACATTCCACTTTCTCCGTGCGAACCGTGATGGTGCCGTTTTTGTCCCCTATGGCCTCGGCGGCATTCAGAAGCAGGTTCATTATGACCTGGTGAATCTGGCCTTTATCCGCATCCACGGCGGGAAGATTATCGTCAAGCGCATAAACAACATGAATATTCCTGGTAATCGAAGACGCGGTCATCTGTCCCATCTGCCGTACTTCTTCATTCAAACCGAGCGGTTTGATAACGAAAGTGCCTTTACCGGCATAGGCCAGCATGGAACGGCACAAGTCGGCGGCGCGGTTTGACAGGGCCTTGATCTCTTTCAGGGAAGAGGTTGCCGGATTCTCTTCGGGAATGTCCATAAGCGACAGGTCCACGTTGCCCATAATCGCCGTCAGCAGATTGTTGAAATCGTGGGCAAGACCGCCGGCAAGAATGCCCAGGCTTTCCAGTTTCTGCGACTGTTGCATGCGTTTTTCGTACATCCGCCGTTCTTCCTCAGTACGGCGACGTTCCTGGAGCACCAGCGCCTGGGATACCTGGTCGGATATCTCTGCCGCGAATTGCAGTTCATCGGGCCGCCAGTACCGCGGACCGCCGTGATGTTCATTGCACAGGACGCCGACCAGTTTGCCCCCCACGCGTACGGGCGCGTCCAGCAATGCGCCCACCTTGTTGGGCACGAGATAATTTTCCAGCAGATGCATGGTGCGCGGGTCGTGCCGGGCATCCGGGGCATCCACATGCCGGCCTGACTCCAATGCTTCCATGTAAGCGGGTATTTCGTCTACGCGCAGGACTTTTGTTTCGGAAGCGGGTTCAATCGCCGATGAGGCGATACAGGCGAGCAGGCTTGCGTCTTCGTTCAACAGCCAGAGGGAACTGAAGGAGACATCGAGCACCTCAGCGGAAAGGGACACAATCATCTGGGCCAAAACCGTAAAGTCCCATTCCACTGCGGCCGCATCCCGGCCGATACGGATGATCGCCGCCTGCTGTTGTTCTATCCGCTGCCATCGCGCCTCGCGTTCCCGCTCGATCTCAACCCGTGCGGTAATGTCCTCCATTGTCGCGACAATACCGGTCATAATACCGTCTTCACCGAGCAGCGGGGTTGCGTTGACCGACAGGACCACCCGCCCGCCGCCGGTGCGTGCCACCGAATACTGCAGGTCATAAACAGGTTTTTTCTGGTTGACAATGTACAGGAAAGGCGTTTCGCCTTTTAAAAAAGGATTCCCGTCGATATCCAACATATCCCACCGGACGTCATCATGAGCCCGTCCGCAAAGCTCCGAACGTTTCATGTGGAAAATCCGTTCCATCTGCGCATTAGCAAAATTGATGACGCCTCCGGGACTGAAAGTGCAGATTCCCACGGGACTGGTTTCCATGATCGTGCGCAGAAGATCCTGCTGACTGCGCATCACCTGTTCCGCCTTGATACGCGTCGATAAATCGCGGACAGCCGCCAGGCAGGCCGGTTCTGAAAGTCCCGTAATCCGGCACAGGGACACCTCGACGTCGAGGAGTTCTCCATCACTGCGCCTGTGTACCCAAGTGAATATCTGGGGATGCCCCGACAGGGCCTCGGCAATATAGGCATTCGCAGCCTCTTCCGAGTTCCGCCCGTCCGGTTGCACGGGCGCAGAAAATTCGGACGGTGTAATGCCTATCAATTCTTCGCGCGGCATCTTAAGCATCTTACAGGCCTGCTGGTTACAGTCCAGCACCCGGTCACGAATAAGAAACATGGAATCGCTGCTGTTCTCAAAGAGGGTTCTGTAACGTTCCTCGCTTTCCCGCAGGTCCCGGGTGCGCCTGGCCACTTCGCGGCGCAGCAGATAGCTCCAGAGCGCCAGCCAGGAAAGTACGGATACAATGATCAGGACAGCGATAAGGAAATAGCTGATCGGAAAATAAAAGCCGCCTTCCTCCTCCAGGGTTTCCTTGAACCAGTTCAGCCAGATCTGACCGAATTCCCCGGTAACGAGAACAAGGCGGTAGCCTTCATTCAGCTGATCGAGGAGCCGCACATTCTGCCTCGCCACGGCAAAACAATACAAGGCCGGCGCGATGTTTTCTTCCGTGGAAACGATATTATGCAGGCCGAGTTCCTTGCACAGGTACATGGCCTGGGTATGCTCCATCAGGGCGCCGTCACCCTCGCCACGTGCCAACCGCCGCAAGGCCGCCGCGGCCGAAGACTCCTCGATAATTTTTCCGGGATACTTTTCCCCAAGAAGATAATCGTGTGCGATATCCCCGGTTTGTACAATAACGGACTTGTTCCACACGGCCTTAAGACTTTGGTCCGGAGAATTCTTTTGCTTAAAAAAGGTTACCGAACTTTGCAGAAAAGGCACGGAAAAGTCCGCCAAATCGGACCTGGTTTCATGTTGAAAGAAACCGGTAAGACCATCGATCTCACCCGCTTCAAATTCCCGGCGCACCTCGTCCCAGGGCCCCAGTTCAATACGAATATCCATCTGCATGACCCGGGCAACGGCATTGAGCAGATCCACATTAAACCCGGTGGGAATTCCGTCTTTCAGATATTCGAAAGGCGGATAGGCGTGATCGCCCTTGAACACATAAACGGGCTTATCCTCTTCATTCGCCTCGGACAGCTGCCCATAACCCGCACCCACGGACAGCAGCAGGACCAGAAGAAACACCCCTACCCCGCACCTGCGGATGTGGCCCGTTGTTTCTTTACCCCGTTCCTGCATACAGTGAATTCCTTTTCTACGATGAATATCGTACCACTTTTCCCCTGTCAAATGTAGTATGTTTTCTCCACCCCGCTGATTGGGCCTCGTCGCAGGAGCGTGGCTTTGCGCAATGAGAGGATATCTGTTAAACTAAAGGCTGTTGTGCTGAAAGGGCTTAACGCCCACAACCAACCAGGAGAAATCAGGAATGCGAAGCCTTGTGATATTGCTGACGCTTTCAGCAGCGCTGTTAACCATGTTCGGCGCACTTGCCGACACCGTCGTAAAGTCGATCAGCATAGAAAACGGAGACGCTCCCCGCCGTCATGTGCCGGTGGAAATCGCCCTGGAAGCCAAGGAAATGCCTGCCACGGTTGCCGTAAAGAATATGGAAACCAGCGCCCTGTATCCCGCCACCCTGAGGAACGGCGCGCTGGTATTTTTGGTGGATGCCATGGAAGCGGGCGCAAAAATTAAGGGGGAAATAATCGCCGTGGAACAAACGGAAGGCGAGGCTCCCCGCGTTAACCTGGTGAAACGGCCCGATGAAGACGTCGTGGATGTGCACATTGACGGGAAACTGTTTACTGCATACCACTACGGCGCTCAATGGCGCAAGCCCTTTTTATGGCCGCTTAATAGCGAAGGTGGTGTCGGTATCACGCGCGATTATCCGATGGAAGAGGAATCCACCCCGAGGCTGGACCGCGACCACCCGCATCACAAGTCCCTTTGGACTGCTTATGGTGAAGTCAATGGCTATGACTTGTGGGCCGAAGGCGCGGACGCCGGGAACCAGCGCAGCAAAGACGTGACTTTCGGATCGGGCGACGCCTACGGCTGGATCCGTTCAGCAAACATGTGGGAAACCAAGGAAGGCGCTCCCATTATTGAAGAGATCCGGGAATACCGCTTTTATGCCACCCCGGAAAACGCTCGTCTGCTTGATGTTTTTGTTACCTTCAAGGCCAGCCAGGGTGAAGTGTTTTTCAGTGACACCAAGGAAGGCGGCATTGTCAGCGTTCGCATGCGTCCGGATATCTGCCGCGCCAAGGCGGTCATAACGAACGCGCTGGGCGATGTGGGTGAAGAGAAGGCTTGGGGAAAACCGTCCCCCTGGTGTGATTTTTCCGGGGAGGTTCCCGGCGTGGGCTGGCGCGGCCTCACCATTTTTGACAATCCGGCCAACCTGCGTCACCCGTCCAGCTGGCATGTGCGTAATTACGGGCTCATGGGCGCAAACGCCTTCGGGTACTCGCACTTTAATGAAAAAGAATACAACCGCGGCCTGATACCGGAAAATGGCGATTACACCATCCCCTCGGGTGGTGAGTTGTCCTTTGCCTACAGGGTCTATGTGCACAGCGGCAGCGTGCAGGAAGCGGAAGTCGCCCGGCGCTTTCAGGACTATGCCACCCCTCCCAAGGCATATTTCGCGGAATAACCCCCTACAATTCATTTCCCTTTACAGGGCCGAGTCAAAAAGCGGCGCCGTCTTTGCGGCGCCGCGATTATTTTACCTTTAACCGGCTTATACCAACGACCCTGTTCTTGTCAACGGAAAAGGGCCTCAAGCGCCATCCTGACAAGATTCACGTTTAACAACAGTTGAATGCCCGCGAGCAGGGTCAGCACCATGATGATTCGATTAAATAGCCTCTCCGAAACCCGGTAATGCATCCATTTGCCAAGATAGGAACCCACGGGAATCAGGGGCACGAGGAACAGATCGAAACGGAGGACGGAAAAGTCCACCAGGTTTACGGCGACATAAAAGGGCAGCTTGGTCAGGTTAATCAGGGTAAAGGCCCATGCCACGGTGCCGACGAACAACGTCTTTCCAAGGTCCTGGGAAAAGACGAACAGGCTGACGATGGGCCCGGCGGCGTGGGCGATGGTGGAAGAAAATCCCGCGAAAATCCCCGCGATCCAACCGATGCGCGGCCCGGCTTTCTTGCCACGCACCCACTCCAGCGAGGCTTCCTTGGCCAGGATATAGAAGGCCAGCAGCATCGCCATGACCCCGACGAATTTCTTGATGTAGCCGCCGTAGGTCTCAATGCCGGCCTGCCCCACGCGCCACCAGACCAGGGCCCCGAGGACAATGCCGATGATGGCGGGAATGTAAATCTGCCGAATCACCGCCCAGTCCTTGTTGTGGCGATGATGATAAATGGCGTTCATGTCCAGCAATATCAGCAAGGGAAGCAGCGTGGCCGCCACCTTGTCTACCGGCATGACCAGCATCATCAGCGGCAGCGACAAAACCCCCGCCCCGCCGGCGAAACCGGACTTGCTGATGCCCTGGATAATGATGGCGGCACTGACGAAGAGCCAGAAGACAACCGGAGAAACCCCGGGGAGCATGTATTCTGAAAGCATGGTGTTCTCTCTTTTTTGCCTCACACGGCGGTCACCCCGGGAAAGCAGAACCGCAAAAAAAGGACAAAGAAAACGACTCAGGAGTAATCTAACGCGCGGGCACCCTCCCCCGTCCGAGACAGGCAGCCTATGCAGGATCAGCCCCCAGCAACTCACGGACCTTGCCCAGCAATACCTCGCCGGCGATAGGCTTGCTGATTACGTCCCGGTAGGGCACCTGGTCGGGGTCGAAAACGGCATCGGATGGATTCAGCATGGAGGAAAACATGAGAATAGGCATTTCCTTGCCCAGCGCCTCGGCCACTTTGTAGCCCGCGTTAATCCGCTCCATCATAATGTCCAGGATGACGAGGTCGGGCTTCTCCTCCTGGGCCGCCTTCAGTCCCGCCGCCCCGCTGATGGCGGTCCTGACGCGGTATCCCTCCGCCTCCAACAGGCTCTTGCAAAAAAAATGAACATCGGGATCATCGTCTATCACCAGGATGGTTTTAGCCGGCATGATGCGTTCTCCATGATTTAGGGAATGATCGTCAGCGTATATATTACTGGTTCCCCTCCGCTAAATCCATTTTCATACTGTGCAGGCGCACGGTAAAAGCACTTCCCTGGTCCGGAACGCTGCTCAGGAAAACACCGCCGTCATACAACGACGCCACTTTCTTGACGATGGCCAGCCCGAGACCGCTGCCCAGTATGCCGAAGGTTTTTTCATTTTTGATTCGCACAAACGATTCGAAGAGCTGTGCGGCCTCCTCTTCCGACATGCCGATTCCCGTGTCGGCCACCTCAATGACCACAGTGTCGTCCTGTCCGGCGCAACGCACATCAACCCGGCCGCCTTCCTTGTTGTACTTGACGGCATTGGAAATAAGATTGTTAAAAACCATTTCGATCTCGCCTGCGTCACCGCACATGGACAGGCCGGGGTCGCATTCAATTGTTATACTGATCGAACGGGCGTCGGCATCGCCCTGCATGGTGTCCGCGGCGCGTTTCGCCACGGCGGCGATATTGACCTCGCCGACGTTTCTCTTCTTCCTTCCGGATTCGATCCGGGTGAGGTCGAGCAAATCAATAATCAGTTTGCGCATGTACTGGGCGCGGGTGCGGCAGCGGCGCAACATTTCCTCATACACGGCGGGATCGTTGCCGGCGGTATGGTCGATAACCGTGTTAAGGAAGCCTTCAATGGCGTTCAGGGGCGCCTTCAATTCATGGGCGAGCACGGAAAGAAACTGGAACCGAACCTGCCTCTGTTCCTGGGCCAGGAGCCGGGCCTGTTTGGCGACGATAAGATGCCGGGAGGCCTTTTGAAGCACCTGCTCGAGTTCATCCGGGGTGAAGGGCTTGGCCAGGAAGTCATAAGCGCCGCTCTTGGTGGCGCGCACCGCGGTTTCAATGGAGGCGTAGGCGGTGATCATGACGGTCAGCGTTTCGGCCAGGCTGTCCTCCATTTGCTCAAGCAGTTCGATGCCGCTGATTCCGGGCAGTTTGAGGTCCAGCAGCAGGATGTCCGGCGGTGCGTTTTTCGCGATATGCTCGATCGCCTCCTCCGCCGATCCCGCCTCTTCAAAGGTGAAGGCCACGGTTTCATCGATATCGGGCATGGGGAATTGCAGGGATTCCAGGGTGCGTCCGATGGCGGAACGGATATAGATCTCATCGTCTACCACCAGTACACGGAGGCGGTTCATGAATCATCCTTTCAGGAGGCGCGTAACCTCTCGCTGCAGCTGTTCAAAACGCACCGGCTTGTCCAGCAGCGCATCCGCCTTGATCCAGGAACGTTCTTCCTGGGTGGTCGCGTCGAAATCGATGCCGGTTTCATGGGTGACTGAGGTCACCATGATGACGGGGATGGACGGGTCTTTCTTCTTGATCTTGTAGCAAAGCGTGAACCCCATGTCCGCCTTTTCCATCATCAGGTCCACCACGCACAGGTCGGGCCGGATGCCTGCCAGGACTTCCAGCGCCTGCTTGCCGTTCGGCGCCGTAAGCACCTCATACCCGGCGGCGGTAAACTCGGCCTGCAGTTGAAACAGGAAATCCGTATCATCATCCACGAGCAGGATGGTGCGCTTGTCTTCAGACTGGTTCATAAATAATGGTCTCCCTGGCGCCGCCGGAAGGCGGCCTGTAAAACTATATCATCCGTGCTCAAACCTCGGCAACATCACCGTAAACTTCGCGCCTGTCGGCCCCTTGGCAGGATCGCAGTTCGAGGTGAAACGTATGTCGCCGCTGTGCATTTTTACTATACCATACGTAATGGAAAGGCCGAGGCCTGTCCCCTTGCCGATGCTTTTGGTCGTGAAAAACGGCTCAAAAATCTTCTTGACTATATCTTCGGGTATGCCGGGACCAGTGTCCTGCACCTCGATGAGCGCCTGTTTGTCCGTATCGGACAGGGTCAGAGTCAACACCCCGCCCGAGGTGGTCATGGCGTCCAAGGCGTTGTTCACCAGGTTCAGGATGACCTGCGTGATCTGGTCGCGGTCGATTTCCACCACCGGGTCGCTCATCTTATTCAGAACATCGATGCGGATGCCATCGCGGGCTGGACAGCCTTTGAGGCAGGCCCGGACCACGCTATCCAGGTTGACCGCCTGACGTTGAACCTTGTTCTGCCGTGCGAAATGCAGCAGCCCGGCCACGATTTTCTTGCAGCGATCCGCCTGTTCCACGATGGTGTTCAGGTCCTGGCCAAGCTTGCCCGCATCGTCAATCTCACGTTTGAGCAGGTGCGAATACATGAGCACTACACCAAGCGGGTTGTTCAGCTCGTGGGCAATTCCGGCGGCAAGTTGCCCCATGCTGGCCAGTTTCTCGGAATGCATGAGCGCCTGTTGCGTCTTTTTCAACTGTGTATTTGAAAGGGCAAGATCGCCTACCGCCCGCTTCAGTTCTTCGATGGTATAAGGCAGGCACATTTCCGTTTCGGCCAGGCCTTTGCAGATCGCGATGGCATGCTCCCTGCAGGTGTCATAGCCACAGGCCCCGCAGTTGAGGTAATCCTCAGGGCCGTACTTGTTCATCGTCTCCAACGCCTTCTGGACGTCCTCTTCGGAAGGCAACGCGAGCCGCTGGTCCTTCACCTGGAATCGCCGGGTCAGATTGAGATCGCCGTACCGCTGCATCTCCGCAAACCACGCGTTATGATCCGCCGCGGCGGCCCGCTGGCGCGCATAGCGGCTGACCAGGCTGCGGCGGCGGAACAGCGGCGCCGGGTTTGTAATGCCCGGTCCGGAAATGCAGCCCTGGCAGGCCAGCACCTCGAGCAGGGCGACATCCACGTCGGCGGACTGGAACTCACGAATCGCGTCGACGAAAGGTTCCCGGCCTTCGGCAGCCACAATCTCTCCCGACATCAGGTCTTCCGGCAGGTTGGCAGCCTGCAACATGCCCCCGCTAATCGGGAACAGCATGCCTTGGCCGCTGTGAGGCGGGTCAAAATCCGAGGGCTCCGTTCCTTCCGGTGTTATACCGGACAGGGAAAACAACAGGCGCAGTTCAGAGAACGCAAGGGTCGCCGAAACTTCCCGAGGCAGCAGGGAACTGAGCATCTCCCCTTTCTTGGCGATGCAGGGACCGATAAAGATGGAGCGAATCTCCGGCCCGTGAATCCGCCGCACCACGCGCGCCGTCGCGATCATAGGCGACACGATCGGGGCAAGCATCGGTACCAACTCGGGATAATACCGCTCCACATAGGCGATAATGGCGGGGCAGGTAGTGGCGATATACCGGCTGCCCGGCGTATTTTCCAGCAACTGCTTGTATGCCCTGGCTACCAAGTCGGCCCCGAAAGCCACTTCATAGACATAGGAAAAACCCAATGCGCGAAGCATACCGACGAATTCCGCATAACCGTATTCGGAAAATTCGGCGGGGAAACTGGGTGCCACCAAGGCCGCTACCGGCGAGTCTTCCTGCAACAGTGCCATGGCACTCGCCGTACAATCGCGCACCTGTTTCGCGTTTTGGCTGCAGACGCGCACGCAGTTGCCACAGCCGATGCAGCGTTCGGGCATGACTTCTGCCTGCCCGTCAATAATGCGGATAGCCTTGGCAGGACATTCTCGAACACAGGTGTAACAAACGCGGCACCGTTCCTTGATCGTAGTGACAACGGCTATGTCGGTGACAGGGTCCATAGGCCTCTTCGTTATAGCATGACTTCCCGGCTGCTGTAGTGGGTATGCAGGAGATGATGGCTCTTTTTGCTGAGAGGGCTGCCGAGATATTCCTCGTACAACCGCTTTATGGATTCATTTTCATGGGATGCGCGCACGGTTTCCCCGGCATCAATGGCATACAAGGACTGCATGCGTTGCGTAATCGCGTTCAGGTCGGTGGACAGGGGTTGTCCACCCCCGGCAATACAGCCGCCCGGACAGGTCATAATCTCGATAAAGTGCAGGTCGCTGCGCCCGTTGCGTACTTGGTCCAGCAGCGCGGCAGCGTTTTTCAGGCCGCTGGCCACGGCTACGCCGAGTTCCAGTTCACCGATCTTCACATGGGCTTCCTTGCACCCTTCCAGCCCGCGCACCGCCTTTACCTCGAGATTGTCAAGGTTCTTGCCCGTAATCAGGAAATAGGCACTGCGCAGGGCAGCCTCCATCACGCCGCCCGAGGCGCCGAAAATTTTGCCGGCCGTGGTACGCTCGCCGAAGGGCGTGTCGGCCCCTTCCGGCTCCAAGGCCTTCATGTCGAGTCCGCGCATACGGATCAGACGGGCCAGTTCGCGCGTCGTCAGCACCGCATCCACATCCGCGTAACTTTCGTGCAGCATCTCCTTGCGGCCCGCCTCGAACTTCTTCGCCGTGCAGGGCATGATGGAAACGCTATAGATCTTGTCAGGATCAATGCCGGTCTTTTCGGCGAAGTAGCTCTTAATAATGGCGCCCATCATCTGCTGAGGGCTTTTGCAGGAGGAAATATTATCCAGAAAATCGGGGTAGTATTGTTCGGCAAACTTGATCCAGCCGGGGGAACAGCTGGTGAGCATGGGCAGCTTGCCCCCGTTCTGGATGCGGTGCACCAGTTCTGAACCTTCCTCCATGATGGTCAGGTCGGCGGAGAAGGACGTGTCGAATACCCGGTCGAACCCCAGGCGCCTCAGGGCGGCCACCATGATGCCGTCGCAGTCGGTACCGGGCGCGAGGCCGAATTCTTCACCGATGGTCACGGAAACGCTCGGGGCATGCTGCACGACCACCATCCGTTCCGGGTCGTTCAGCGCGTTCACCACCTCCTTGAGGTGGTCGTGTTCGTGAAGCGCGCCGGTGGGACACACGAGAATACACTGGCCGCAATTGATACAGCTGGAAAGGTTCAGCCCCTCGTCAAAGGCGGTGCCGATGTGCGTACTGCTTCCACGGCCGATAAAGTCGATGGCGGACACCTGCTGCACCTCTTCGCACACCCGCACGCATTTGCCGCAAAGGATGCACTTTTCCGGATCGCGTATGACCGACGGGCTGGACACGTCCACCTTAAAGCGGTTGCGCGCGCCCGTATAGCGGCGCCGGCGCACACCCAGGTCTGCCGCCAGATCCTGCAACCGGCAGTCATTGTTACGGATGCAGTACAGGCAGTCGTCCGGGTGGTTGGCCAACAACAGCTCCACGATCGTCTTGCGGGCAAGCAGGACGCGCGGTGAATGAGTCGTTATTTTCATGCCCTCCGAGACCGGGAAGGAACAAGAAGGCACCAGGCCGGGCGCGCCTTCCACCTCCACCACGCAGATGCGGCAGGCGCCGGTGGGTGTCAGCCCCTCCATATGGCAGAGCGTCGGGATAGTAATACCGACGCTCCTGGCCGCCTCGTAGATGGTGCTTCCCGCGGGAACCTCGCAAGGCTTGTTGTCAATTACTATATTTACCATGGGTTGTTGCTCCTTGTAGAATTAACCCCCGGCGCCCCGGGTCACTGAACCGTGGTGAGTTCGTCCTCGAATTGGCGCAGTTGCACCGCGTCCACACGGCACGCTGTAACACAGGAACCGCAGCCGATGCACTTGTCCACGAGAATGTAATGGGCCTGCTTCGCTTCGCCGACGATCGCGCCCGTCGGGCAGCGCTTGGCGCACAGCGTGCAGCCGATGCACTTTTCCTGGTCTATGGTGAAATACCGGAGTTCCTGGCATACGCCGGCGGGACAGCGCCGTTCGTAAATGTGCGCTTCATATTCATCGCGGAACCAGCGTAATGTGCTCAGCACCGGGTTGGGCGCCGTCTGGCCCAGTCCGCAGAGGCTGGTGTCCTTGATTACCTTGGCAAGGCGCTCCATGTACATGATGCCCTGAAAGCGTTCCAGCGTTGCCTCCTGGGTCTCGTTGCGGTAGCCGCGCGTGATGCGCTGCAGTATCTCCAATATCCGGCGGGTCCCTTCACGGCAGGGAATGCATTTGCCGCAGCTTTCGCGCTGGACGAAATCCATGAAGAATTTGGCGACGTCCACCATGCAGGTGTCCTCATCCATGACAACCATGCCGCCCGAACCCATGATCGCCCCGACAGTCTTGAGCGAATCGTAGTCCACCTCGATATCCAGGTGTTGTTCGGGAATGCAGCCGCCCGAGGGGCCGCCCATCTGGACCGCCTTGAAGCGGCGACCGTTGGGAATGCCGCCGCCAATGTCAAAGATAATACTGCGGATGGAAGTGCCCATGGCCACCTCCACCAGGCCGGTACGCGCCACCTTGCCGGAAAGGGCGAATACCTTGGTGCCCTTGCTGTTCGATGTGCCCATGGCCGCGAATTTCTCCGGGCCCATGGCCAGGATCGGCGGCACATTCGCCAGTGTTTCCACGTTGTTGATGACCGTCGGCTTGCCGAAGGCGCCGCGCACCGCCGGAAACGGCGGACGAGGACGGGGCATGCCGCGCTTGCCTTCCACGCTGTGAATCAGCGCGGTTTCCTCACCGCACACAAAGGCACCGGCGCCCATCTTCAACACAATGTCAAAATGGAATCCGCTGCCCAGAATATTGTCGCCGAGCAGTCCCGCCGCGCGCGCCTGGGCAAAGGCCTTTTTCAACCTCTCGATGGCCAGGGGGTACTCGGCGCGAATATACACATAGCCCTTGGTCGCACCTATGGCATACCCGGCGATGATCATGCCTTCCACCAGGCGGTGCGGCGCGCCTTCAATCACGGCACGGTCCATAAACGCGCCCGGATCACCCTCATCAGCGTTGCAGATCAGGTATTTCTGGTCACCTTCGGCCGCCCGCGCAAATTTCCATTTGCGTCCCGCGGGAAAGCCGCCGCCGCCACGACCACGCAAACCGCTTTGTTCAACTGCGGCGCAGATTGCCTCCGGGCTCATTTCAGCCAGCGCGCGCGCCAGCGTGCGATATCCGCCATGAGCGATGTATTCATCCATGCTGGACGGATCGATTTCACCGCACTGGGCCAGGACAAAACGCGTCTGGGGCGCGAAAAAGGGATGCTCCTTAAGCAGCGGAGTGTCCGACCATGGGGTCAACCCGGCACCGTTAAACTGACCGAGTACCGCCGCCTCCGGGACCTTCCCCTCGAACACAGCCTCCAGCAGATTCGGCGCTTCCTGCTCCGTCACTTTCGTAAAGGAAACGCGGGGGCGACCCGGCAGTTGTATGTCCATAATCGGTTCCGCGCTGCACAGGCCGATGCAGCCCACCTCAATGATGTCCGCATCCAGCTTCCCGGCATCCAGCCACGCACGTACCGCTTTGAGCGTCTTGCCGGCGCCCGCGCCAAGACCGCAGGTGCCCATGCCAAGATAAATAGTCGGCTTCAAGACGTCTTCACGGCGCAGCAGGGACAGTTTCTCGCACAAGCCCTGTTCCAATTTTCCCGATTCCGATGCCGCAAACCACGCCGTCAATTCTTCCGGGGTGAAGACACTGGAACCATTCGCACATCCGCACCCGCAGGCACCCGCTGTTTTACTAGTCATGGGATTCCGCCTCTTTCTTCAGGGTCTTGAAAACCCGTTCTATTTTGGATGTTGTCATTTCCGCGTAAAACTCATCATTAACCCGGATCACGGGGGCAAGGCCGCAGGCGCCGATGCATGCAACCACCTCCAGCGAGAACAAGCCGTCACGGGAAGTTTCCCCGGGCTCCAGCGTTAACAAACGCCGGATATCATCCAGCACGCCCGCGGAACCTTTCACATGGCAGGCCGTACCCCGACACACCTGAATATGATATTTGCCCAGCGCCGCGAAACGGAACTGGTTATAAAAGGTCGCCACACCATAAATCTTACTGACGGGCAGATGCAGATGCGCACCCACACGGGCGATCATATCCCGCGATAAATACCCGAATACATCCTGCAAATCCTGCAAAATGGGTATCAGCGCATCACGGCCCGCATTGGGATACCGCTCTAATATTTCCTGCAAGTCCCGGCCCTCGGCCGTTTGCATCGCAGTGGCCATTGTCACTCTCCTTGCGCCTGTTCAGGCTTTCCCTGTAACGGCATATACCTCTCCCGGTAACGCCTTATTAAATGTGTTAAAGATGATCGTGCAGCACGGGGGTATGATCCCTGCACCGTACTGTAAACGTGGAAGTAAAAAAATTATACGCTCATTGCACGTGTCGTTCAACTTTTTACCGGATGTTTATATAAACCCGATGTGTCCATTGTTATATTTAGCAGTAATCATTCTATTACAATCCCCATTGACAAACAACAATTGGATCATACAATTAACCAATACATCGCTTCCAACTTCCCTTATACGAATAAGATAAATCGGGTAATCCGAACGTATGTGAACGCACCGAGGCCGTCTGACCCGTAATAAAATTCCCTTAGGTCCGGGGCTAACGAAACATTAAACTTGCGTTTCGATACACGAATTAATATCAACGATACTGATTACACAAATTGGCGCGCTACCAACAAGCACGACGGGTTGCGGGATGGCCATGCACCCCCCGGCAGGATACTACAGGATAACAGGCCTGTTGTTGTCATCGCTACCGTTCAGAAAACAGCCCGCACGTTGATCACAAAATACCCGCAGGTCGAAACAACACAGCATTCGTACCGAATGGTAGCCTGCAGAAAAACAATCGCCGTCTGGGTTATGGCGGTAGCTGAAACGTATCTGGCGTATAACCCCTTTAATACAAACCTGTTGACACTGCACTACCATAATTTCTGACAGTCTGGCACATTCAGGCATGGATCATGCTTTTCTACCGGTAAGAAAAATCACTCCTCAAGT
This sequence comes from Candidatus Hydrogenedentota bacterium, assembly GCA_012730105.1. Lineage (GTDB taxonomy): Bacteria > Hydrogenedentota > Hydrogenedentia > Hydrogenedentales > CAITNO01 > JAAYBJ01. Next base: position 17,449 of record JAAYBJ010000019.1, on the reverse strand, counting down.
AACAGCGAATCAGGGAAACCTTTTCCATTTACAGCAATCACGATAGTGACAGAAGAACAGGAGGTTGTGTTGAAAAAAGTAGAAGCCATAATTAAACCCTTCAAACTGGAAGAAGTAAAAAACGCGCTTTCCGGGGTGGGCATCCAGGGCCTCACCATTACCGAAGTCAAGGGCTTCGGGCGCCAGAAAGGCCACAAGGAGATGTACCGGGGCGCGGAATATGTCGTTGAATTTCTTCCCAAGGTAAAACTGGAGGTGGTCGTTGCCGATGACAAGGCGGAGGCTGTGATAGAGGCCATTCGCACTGCGGCCGCCACCGGTCGCATTGGCGACGGGAAAATCTTTTTGCTGCCTGTGGAGGACGCGGTGCGCATACGCACAGGCGAGACCGGAGAAGTTGTCGTGGAATGACCTGCCGATGTCCGTGACACGCGGGTAGAACATTGAAATATCAAAACCATTACTCTCAACAGGAAGGTACCCATACGATGAAGACACGATCTGTTAACGGATGTATCGGCACAGTGAAAAAGTTTGCCATTCCGGGCGGCGCACTGTTGTTGTTGTTTCTGGCAATAGCCCCGGCGTACGCCCAGGAAGAGGCTGCGGCCCCGGACCGATACCAGGTGATGCTTGACACCCTCTGGGTGATGATCGCCGGATTCCTGGTTTTTTTCATGAATGCAGGTTTCGCCCTGGTGGAAACAGGCTTCTGTCGCGGCAAGAATGCGGTAAATATCCTGGCCAAAAACTTCATTGTGTTCGCCCTCGCCAGTCTGACGTTCTGGGCTACCGGCTTTGCCCTGATGTTCGGCGACGGACACTTTCTGGTGGGACTGGCCGGATTCTTCCTGGGCGGTGCGGACAACAGCCCGATGACGGGCGACGCCTATGCCGGCGTTTATTCCTCCCTCAATTGGACCGGTGTGCCGCTGGAAGCCAAGTTTTTCTTCCAGCTGGTCTTTGCGGGCACGGCGGCAACGATTGTTTCCGGCGCCGTGGCTGAACGGATCAAGTTTCAGGCCTACATCCTTTTCGCCGCCCTGCTGGTGGCGTTCATGTACCCCGTCACCGGGCACTGGGTCTGGGGCGGCGGCTGGCTGGCCTCCGTGATGGGCGCTTCCTTCCTGGATTTCGCGGGATCCACCGTGGTGCACAGCGTGGGCGGATGGGCCGCGCTCGCAGGCGTGCTGATGCTTGGGCCGCGGATGGGCAAGTATCGGCCCGACGGCAGTGTGAACGCCATCCCCGGTCATAATATCGCGCTGGCCACACTGGGCGGACTCATTCTCTGGCTCGGCTGGTACGGTTTCAATCCGGGCAGCACCATGGCCGCCGACGGTTCCGCCATCGCCCATGTCGCCGTGACCACCACCATGGCCGCAGCGGCGGGTGTTGTGGCGGCAATGTTCTATGCCTGGTTCCGGCTGGGCAGCCCCGACCTGAGCATGATCATCAACGGGTGCCTGGCGGGCTTGGTCGCCATTACAGCCCCATGCAACGCGGTCAGCATAACCGGCAGCGTAGTCATCGGCCTGATCGCCGGTTTCCTGGTTGTGGAAGCAGTCATCACTTTCGACAAAATGCACCTGGACGACCCTGTGGGCGCGTTATCTGTGCATCTCGTCAACGGCGTTTGGGGCACCCTGGCCGTGGGGCTGTTCAACACGGAACTGGGCCTCTTTTACGGCGGCGGCATCAAACAACTCCTGGTGCAGGGTATCGGCGTGGCCGCCGTGGCCGCATTCACGCTGTGCGCTTCTTTTCTCTTCTGGGGCATAACGAAAGCGGTGGTCGGGTTGCGCGTCACGGCCGAGGAAGAATACCTGGGCCTCGACAAGAGCGAGATGGGGCTCGAAGCCTACCCCGCCGATGTCACCACCTCCGAATACAAACTGGCCTCAGAATCCTGACCGCGTAACATCATCCGGACACGCAAAATGCCGCCGGCGCAACGCCGGCGGCGTTTACACGTGGTGTGCGCGGCATGGCGCGTCAGCACCTGAGGAATTTACTGTTCCTGAGCAAGCCTGTTTGCACACCATATTTCGATGATTGCGCGCCGCGTTCCTGAAAAGATACAATGCCCGCCATTCGGGCGGCCTGGTAAACAGGCTTGCTTCAACGGGAAGGAACGTCTGGCCTCATGATCCAATACAATTGTCCCAACTGCGGCGCCAACCTGAACATTTCTGACGACTATGCGGGAAAACCGGCGATATGCGGCGGGTGCGGAAACACCTTTCAATGCCCGCAACAAGGGATACCCGTTCTGCCGCCCGTGATACCCGCCGCCCCGGTGCGCCGCAGAACGGGGGCCAAGGTTGCCGTCGCTGTGGTACTGATAGCTATTGTACTGGTCCTGCTAATTGGCATTTTAGATCTTTCCAGGTCCAAGACAATCAGCAATGTCTCTGAGGCAGCAACCTCATTAAAAATACTCGCTAAATGGCAAATCGCCTACCAGGCTGCAAATGCAGATAACGGCAACTATGGTTCCATGGCCGCGTTGTGTGAGTTCATAAATTATCCCGGGGCGGACCCCACTGTTGAAGACACTATCAAACAGACCACTTCACCGCCCGGCTATACGTTCGATTTGAGAATCCTCCCCAGACTTAAGAACCAGGAACCGGATTTCTTCTGCATTGCCAACCCGGTCAATACCGGTAATCCTTTTAAAAAATCCAATCCTATACGGCTATATGTCGACAAGTCGCAAATTGTCAGATATACCAACGACGGTTCCGAGCCGAATGCTGCTTCCCGCCCATTCACCTTGGAAGAATTAATGGGTCTGGAAGGGGAAAAGGAATCCTCCTGAGCAGTCGCAAAGCGCCGCAGCATCCGCGCTGAAAATAAATTCGGTAAGCAGGGACTGACCCAGGCGAATCCGCCCCGGCGGATGAGGCGGGCCTGTCCTGAAAATATACATGCTGCAATCAATGAATGTAGAAGCGGCTTCCCATCCGCTTTTATAACGCGGCGAGGACGCCGCGTCTATGTTCCCATCGTTTACGGGCGGGCCATAGGGCGCATGACGCGTTCTCCCGCAGGTGATCGGCATACTGACTTTCCCGTACGAGCCCCCAAGTCTCTGCCCTTCAGGCCCGGCGCACGTCAGATACCACCAACAAAAACAAAAGTTGTATGTTGTTCACGCTTTAGCGTGCTCCCAAAGGGCTACACACAGCCTGCACACTAAAGTGTGAACAACATACTTGTGGAACATTTACTGGGTTGTGGACAACGCCCGCGTTGGTTCCTTTTCTGACCATAAGGTCTAGAACAAACAAGAAGTTCGGTATGTTGTTCACGCTTTTATGATATCCAGGCTTATGACTCGTATTTCGTACTCGTTCATCGTAATCGTTCATCGTAATCGTATTTCGTACTCGTATTTCGTACCCGTATTTCGTACCCGAGTTCCCGTATTCGAGTTCCCGTACTCGAATTCATGTTTTACCTTTTCGATTACGAGTACGCCCACGAGCCACGAGCACGAATACGATGCAGCGTTGAGGTGCGGGCATAGCCCGCGTTGGTATACACACGCCCCTGTCGATCACGCCTGCCATTTGTATGGGGAAGAACAGCAACATTCATATTCATCCCGGGAACGGTCTCGGATATTCATCATCCCGGAGGGATCACAGCCATTAGCCGGTGGTTGAGCGAAGCGATACCACCGGACTACCACACCCTGCCCCCCATCCCGGCAGGGATGGAGGAAACAATGTTGCAGCAGGCCGGTTCCAAAATCATGTCTTCCGTTATCCCTTCAGGATGGTCAAAAAGGAAATGCACTAACGGTGGTGTCGCTTCGCTCAGCCGCCTGCTAATCTCCCGCACCTCTATCGAGGTGCCGCATTCGGTTCGTTCTCAAGCGGAGTCTTGTTAGGTAAGCAACTTGGGAACATCGTAGAAAATTTTTATATTGTTCAACTGCAAGACGGGGGTAAGAAAAAAAAATAGAAGTTGTGCCCGATATCACGGCCACGTTAGAATTGCTGTATATAAAAACGAACTTGTATCATCGATTAAAAGTCCAGAAGGTATCTATCTTTGAGTTTGTTGCATCTATTATTCAAGATTGAACGAAATTGAAATGTCTAACACGGTAAAGGGGAAATGCATGTCCAAGTTTGATCAACTTATTGAAGGTATGGTCCAAGGACAGAAATGGACCTACATGGGAAACAAGAAAGAGGTAGATACACTTTTAAATAGTGTATACGATGAACGTTACCACAGTGCTTCCTATAACAAGGAACGGTTCCTGATTCGCGTTAATCTGCAGAAAAAAGAGGATGCAGCATCCTACGCAGGCTGGATTACGGCAGAAAACAACGAGGACTCTGGACCTTATCAAGGAACATCGTTTGTATGGTTTCCTGGAGAGGGGGGGAGTGTAGCAGTTCTTGTTATTGGTACCGGCGGTTTTGGTGCAGATACATCCATTCTTGGGCGCCCAGGCCATGGAAGACGACTCAGAGCTTTATCAAGACTTAGCAGTGGGAGAATATGGGTTAAGCCTGATTTACTTGACATCACGAATGAAGTCCCCGCTATCGTATCTCAAAATTGGCCGGACATTGCAGCTGCACTAAAATCGTATAGTCGGGTTATATACGCTGCTACGACTGTTCGTTCCCAAGAAGATGCGCTTGCCGTCGCTGATCTCCTAGACCTTTTCTTTCACGAGCACAATACGCCGTTGAAAGGAGATGCAAAAACACGTTGGGAAGCGCGTCTTGATGATATTGCAGGATCCGTATTTCCCAGTGTTTCGGAAGAAAGTGTACTGAGCATATTGCGTGAGCGAAGGTTTGTAATTCTTGATGGACCACCCGGGACAGGAAAGACTCGTCTTGCTTACAGAATAGGGGAAAAGATCGGATCCGCAACCCATGTTCAATTTCATGCAGCAAGGACGTATGAAGATTTTGTAATTGGTCTGTTTCCAAAACCCACTTCAGAAGGGTTGGCTTTTGAAGTTCGACAAGGCGACCTGCTTAGGGCAAATAACATCGCTAAAGATAAGGAACACGTTCTTGTCATAGATGAGATAAATCGTGCTGATTTGGCACGTGTTCTTGGCGAAGCGATTGTGTTGTTTGAGTCAGGTGAATCCGCACGTTCGGTTTGCTTGCCCCACGCACTTGATGGATACAATGGGGAGTTTACCCTTTCTCCAAATCTCTTTGTACTAGGAACCAGAAACACCGCTGACAATAGTATTGCCAGGATGGATATTGCCATTCGCAGGAGATTTGCCTTTATTGAGATGTGGCCTGTGCTCGATGTGGTTGAAAAGGAGGGCGTTGATTTAGCCAAACGTATATTCTCAGATGTAATTCACACCTTTGCAGAGATGACCGATGAAGATACCCTGCGGTTGGTTCCAGGGCATGCATACTTTCTTGACCCACGACCTGATTTAGAGAAAACGGACCGACCAATGCGCGTAGCCCATAGGATTGAATATGAACTCTTGCCCTTACTGCACCATTATCTTGATGAGAAAATCTGCGGAATAGCGAGCGAAGCTATTGCGGGTCTTGCGGACAGAATAGAGGCTGAAATACTTGGCTTCAAGAAATAAAAAATATAGGCGAAATCTTGCCACCTGGATGAAGGCAGAATCGGCGTCCAAACCTTTGTTCAAAACCAAGGACTACGGGAATCCTGTCTCAATCGGTGCAAAGGAAATTGGTGCGGCAAGTAATCACTGGGTTGAGCCATTTCTTTCTGCAAATGATGCATGCATAAGACGTCTAAACCTGCGAGTTGAGGTTCGGACTGATTCTGACCTCCATGTGTTGTTTACCCCGGGTCCTCATATCGGTGCTATCCCGTTACTTAATCCGGCAACGCGAAAAGTTGTGGCCGGTTTGCTGGTGGAACCTCGCTTTGAATGGTCAAATCTGGGATCCATTTTTAACGCGATTGGGTACTCTGTTGAGCCAACATTGGGTGGCGCTCCCTTAGTTCCAGGTTCAGCTCGTGAAGTTCCTCCGTGGGTCATTGCTGGACCGGTTATTCAACGGTTAGCCAAACTGTTGCAGCATCGTAGACGAGGTTTTGTCGAGAGAGCCGAAATCCGTCAAAGTCCTCGTGGCCAGATTCAATGGACTGATTGGGCAAAAAAACAAGTACCATCAGGGCAGTGGTCACAATTTCCTTGTACCTTTTCAGAACCTGATGATGACCCGGATTTAATAGCTACAGTTCGATGGACACTTTTGCGCCTTAAGGAAGAATTGAATGTAGTCGCTTTTTCGCTGCCTGGGCGTTTTTTACTCTCTCGAACCGAGGAATTACTCTCAGTTATCGGATCTGGAAAGATAAAGCACCCAGTATCAACCTTTTTTACTGAAACCGCCACATCGGAATGGGTTTCAAATGCTCTTGAAGCAATGATGTGGGTGGCCGAAGAACGTGGCTTGGGTGGTGCAAGAAATCTAGACGGACTTGCATGGGACATTTCGATAGATAGCGTCTGGGAGGCTTGGGTCGCCTCCTTTGCCTCGTCTCTTGCGGGTCAACTTGGGATGACTTCCAGTCCATTTGCATCCACAAGACGTTCCTTGTTTTGGCAGGGGTCTGTTCGCTCTATGGGTTCTTTGGCTCCTGATGTGGAGTTAAAAGGGCCTGAACGAATTGTATGGATTGACGCCAAATATAAACCGCACATGGAGCTTCTTGCCCAGCATGGCTGGTCAGGACTATCGGAAGAAATTCGTGGGGAACACCGAGCCGACTTGCATCAAGCCCTTGCCTATGCTTCCCTTGCTGATGTCAAAACCGTTGATACACTGCTTTTATATCCGCAAATTAGAAACATGGATCGGCCCCTGAAGACGGTAGCCACAGTGACCTCAGGTCGGCGTTGCGTTCGGCTGATACTGGCAACTGTTCCCTTCGGCTACAAAAGCCCTGATCATGAGACGCAATATCTTAATGTTTTTCGCGAAATTCTCCATGAGCCTAGTTTCTAGTTATGTTTTCGCAGATGTTTTATGCAAGGCAGTGGCAGATTTACTTTAATGGAAATAATATTGTTAATCCTAAGACGTAATATTGGACGGTGGCCTATTAAGGGCGTATATCAATCTTTGCCATTGATTCTAGCCTTGAATATGCAAGATATGCCTGCAGAATGTCTTTAATAAATCGACTGGTTCATTTCCACATCGTGCTGTATTGCAGATCTTAGTATATTACAGGAGCATCACCATGGAACGACACAGACATTTCCTGTGGACACTTCTGGCGCTAGTTCTCGCCACGGCAAGCGGCGCGGCCGTTGAGTCTGGGGAAACGCCGGTTCCCGGGCGGCCGGTGGTGGTCGCGGCGGCGGCCATCGGCTGCGGGGGTAAATACGCGGAGAAAATGGACCTGGCAGTAAACTGTCTGCATGCGGCCGGCGCGGCGGGCGCGGACATCGTCTGCCTCCCGGAAGAGTTCAGCGGCGGCGCGGCGGAGCCGGTACCAGGGCCCACGACGGAGGCGGTTTCGGCCCTGGCGAAGAAATACGGGATGTATGTGGTCTGCCCCCTGGTGGAGCAAGCCGGGGACCGGGAATACAACACGGCGGTACTGATCGACCGGGCGGGGGACATCGCGGGACGGTACCGGAAGATATTCGTGTTCTGGGGTGAAAACCGGCATGCCGGGGAGGCGGGCGTGCCCTGTTTCGACACGGACTTCGGGCGCATCGCGATCCTGACCTGTTTTGATCTGAATTATCCCGAACTCTGGCGGGAGGCGTCGGACCAGGGTGCGGAAATCGTGTTCTGGCCCAGCGCGTACGGCGGCGGCTTTCCCTTGAAAGGCTATGCGGGCATTCACGCCTACTACATTGTGTCCGTCGGGAACGGCGATTTCATTGACATGACAGGCGAGGGTATCCCGCCCGCGTCCACCCCGCTGGACCGGCTGCACATCGCCCCGCTGGACCTGGACAGGACGCTGGTGCACAAGGATTACAACCGGGACAAGGTGACCGCGCTGCTGGCGGCGCACCGGGATGAAATCACCCTGGAGCGCGACTGGGATCCCGAAGGGTGGTATATGCTGCGCGCGGTGAAACCGGGCGTGCGCGTGCGCGATCTCTGCCGGGCCGAGGACATCGAGAATCTCTGGGAATACCGGCTTCGGAGCCGGGAACAGATCAACGCGCGGCGCGCGGCGGGGTTGCGCATCGGCGCCGACCGCCGGGGCGTTCCCCTGGATGCGGCATCCGGCGCGGCGGATGACGCTGACGAGACGCCTCCCCGGGTGAAGGCCTTCGCGGGACGTCTCGCGGCGGCCTGGCGGAGGGGCCGTCCCATGCCCCAGCTCAGCGCGGCGCATCCCGACGCCGCCCTGGTGGAGGCCTACGCGGTCCAGCGCTGTTTTGTCGCCGAAGCGTTCGGCGCGGACCCGGTTGCCGGTTACAAAGCGGCCGGCGTGGGCAGCCTGGAAGCGGACCATCCGCTGGTGGCGGTCATTCCGGCGTCTACCGACTATGCGGGTCCGGGGACAATTATTATCGACCTGGAAGACGGCGCGCCCCGCCACGTGGAAACGGAAATCGGCTATCGTTTTCACCGGGCCGTTACCGCGCCCGTGGACACAGTGGAAGCACTGCGCGCCTGTGTGGACGCGGTATCGGCGGTGATCGAGCTTCCGGGCGGCGCGGTGGAGGCGTTCCGGCCGGTCACGGGGGCGGACCTCGTCGCCTGGAACATCAACGGCAAGTTCATGATCGTCGGCCCCGGGCAGGATCCTTCGGCGTTAGACCCGGACACGGTGGACATCACCCTCGCCCTGGAGGGGACGGTGATCAATACGGCCCGGGGCGACCTGGCCGCCTCGGGGCAATGGCCGACGTTGCTCAAAACGGTCAACCACCTGGTTGCGCAGGGCTATGTGATCGCACCCGGCCAGGTGATTTCAAACGGCGCTCTGGGCAAGATCAACCGGGCACGGGCCGGCAACTATCACGCGGATTTCGGCATCCTCGGCACGATCGAGTTCGAGGCGCGGTAGATGGCAAAGAGGAAGAACCACGAATGGACACGAATAGACACGAATGAAAGCAATGCGCCATCGCCGCAAATGAAATTTCTTTGTGACGTTTGCGGCAAGTATTGATTACAAAAGAATAGCCACAAAAGGCACAGAAAACACAAAAAATGCGTTGATTCGTCTGGTTCCCAAATTCCCATTTGGGAACCCCTTCTCTCGTGAAATTCCATTTCTTTCTTATCCGTTGCGTAATACTTGTACCCCAGGCCCTGGCCACGGATTGCGAAGTACAACTTCGCACACCCTTGCGTTCCCAAATGGAATTTGGGAACGAGAAAAAGAATAGCCACAACAGGCACAGAAAACACAAAAAATGCGTTGATTATCATTTATTGGTGTCTATTGGTGTCCATTCGTGGTTCTTTCCCGTGCAGGCGCGTTTGAATAGTTTTGCTTTAAATGACAGTATTGCTGCCGATGCTGATAGCGATTTTTTTTGGATTATAGTGGCATAGTCCTTTTTGCTGTCTTGAAATTTCTTGAACGTCCTATTCACAGTATTTTATACTCAGAATATCATACGGAAAGGCCCGGCAGGAGCGCATGTCGCGCCGGGCAGGGAAGGCATTATGACAATACCAAGTTTACTGGAGGAGCAGGCCCGGCAGGCACCTGACCGGGTCATGATTGTTTATGGCGACGAAAAGATCAGCTATCAGGCCATGCATGACCGGGCGGGCCGTGTGGCGGGCAATCTGAAGGCCATGGGCATTCAGCCGGGTGACAAGATCGCCATCATGATGGACAATTGCCTGGAATATCTCTATTGTTTCCTCGGGTTCGGGCGCATCGGGGCGGTCATGGTGCCGATCAATCCCGCCTTGACCCCGGAAGAATACGCCTATGTCATCAGGAACTCCGAGGCCCGGGCGCTCGTGGTGCGCGCGGAAATGCTGGCACAAATGGGCGACGTGAAAAGCGCCCTGCCCCAGTTGGAGCATGTCTTTGTGGCGGGGGCCTGGCCGGGCGGGGACACCACGCCCTTTGAGGTCCTGATGAAGCCCGTGGACCTGCCGCCGATCGTGGTGGACGAACAGAGCGACGCCGCCCTGATCTATACCTCCGGCACGACCGGCAAGCCCAAAGGGGTGATCCTGACCCACGGCAATTACATCTGGGACGCCCGCGCCATTTCCAAGTCCAACCGGCTGTCCGGCGAGGACCGGTTTCTCTGCGTGCTGCCCCTGTTTCACGTCAACGCGCAGGTAGTGTCGGTGATCACGCCCATGATGGTGTTCGCCTCGATCGTGCTGGTGGGCGGCGCCTTCAATCCCTTCGGCATCCTGCACCTGATCGAACAGTACCGCATCACCACGATGAGCGCGGTGCCCACCATCTATGGCCTGCTCTCGCGGCTGCCCAAGGCGGCCACGGCGGACGTCAGTTCCATCCGTTTCTTTGTGTCCGGCGCCGCGCCGATGTCGGAAGCCATCTACGAGGCGGTGCGGCGGGTGTTCAATAAACCCCTGACCATGGGCTATGGCCTGAGCGAGGCCACCTGCGCCAGCGCCGTGGCGGACCATGAGGACCCCATACGCTGGAATTCTTCCGGGCCCGCGCTGCGCTACACCAATATCCGCATTGTCGACAAAAGCGGCAAGGACCTGCCCGTGGGCGAGGTGGGTGAAATCCTGATTTCGGGACCGACCGTCATGAAAGGCTATTACAAGAACCCCGAAGCGACTGCGGAGGTATTAAGGGACGGCTGGTTGAAGACCGGAGACCTGGGCCACTTCGACCAGGAAGGGTACTTATATATCGTTGACCGGGTAAAAGACATGATCATCCGGGGCGGCATGAACATTTACACCGCCCAGGTGGAACAGGTGATCGCGGCCATGCCCCAGGTGGCCGATGTCGCCGTCATCGGCGTGGAAGAGCCCACCTGGGGACAGGAAGTGCTTGCCGTGGTGCAGCTTAATCCCGATCAGACCCTGGAGGAGCAGGAGGTGGTCGCTTATTGCAAGCAGCACCTGGCGGCCTTCAAATGTCCGCGTTTTGTGCGTTTTGTAGACGCCTTGCCCAAAACGGCCATCGGCAAAGTGCGCAAGCACGAGTTAATCGCGAAATACGGAGACATCGCCCTGAAACGGCGGTCACGGCATTCATAAAGACACGCGGGCAGCGTCTTTGGAAATCAAGGGACGTAAAGGACACAAAGGACCAAAAGGACTGTAAAGCGCGCGCCTGATTGGCGTATCCTTTAAGTCCCTTAAGTCCTTTTGGTCCTTTCTGTCAGCAGTCTTGCCCCTTTACCGCCTAAGAAATCTTTAGTGACACCATCCCCCGTTTTCTTGCGTCTTATACTGCGTGCAGCCGGTTGGCGGCTGTTTTTCGGCCTGCCGTGCGTGCTATAGTATGCGGTTGCGGGCTGGATTCGCATCTTATTGACAAACAACACGATAGAAACAACAAAATGGAGAAACATGCATGAAAAAGACTCTGCGTAATGGAAAAACATTGGTATGGATGCTGGGCGCCGTCGCGCTTATGGGCGGGTTTTCGGCACAGGCCGCGACGGTGGGCGATTTGTTGACCTTCCTGCCTTCCGGGGCACAGGCGGCGGTCGGGTTGCCGGATATCGTCGGCGTGGAAAAGGCGGCGGAACCCCTGCTGGCCCTTCCCTTTTTCGGGGATGTTTTCAGCGTGGCCGTGATGCTCGGCGGCGACACGATATCGGAAGGCCTGGCGAATGCGGGCATCGATGTCAATGGTCCCGCGGCGGGCTTTCTGCAGGTGGGCGCGGCCAACAAACTTGACGGCTGCGGCGTGCTGATGGTTCAGGACGCCGCGAAGGTGAACGAGACGCTCACCTCGCTTTTGGGCGGCAGCGGCGCTGAGATCACCCTGCCCGGCGACATCAAGGGGCGCTTCGTTTCTGAAATGGGCGTTGGATTTTTTCTGCAGGGCGACAAGATTTTCGTCGGCTCTACTGAAGGCCTGCTGCAGCAGCTGGCAACCCGCATTGCGGATCCGGCCGTAGTGAACTACGGCAAGGAAGGGCCCAAGGATGAAGTCGTCATTTTCAGCCGCATCGACATTATCGAGCAGAGCGGCCTGATAACGAACATACCCGCCCTGGGCATGTTTCAGCCCATCCTGGACACAGTAAAACCCTTTACGGACGAAGTAATTCTCGCGGTCGGCGAGGCGGCAGGCAAGGCCTATATTCGCCTGGCGGCCCATGACATCAGCAACGCGCCCGTCGCCGCCCCGGCCCCCCTTGGCTTGCATGGATTCATGGATCCGGAGGCGCCGGTTGTGATGAACCTGCGCCTCACGCCGGAGCTGATCAACGCCCTGAGTATGACGTTGATGAAGAACGAGTCCACCCGCCAGGTGGGCGGCTATATCCGCATCGCTTCCGGCCTGCTGGGTGATGAACTCGCGGTAAGTTTCGCGGGCATGCAGAGCGAAGAAGTTCCCGAAGCCGTGATCGCGGCCAAGGTCAAGAACGCCGAAGGCATTCCCAACCTCCTGAAAATGCTGGCCAAAATCGAAGCGCCCAGCTATAAAATCGGCGAAAATGACGTTTACGTGTATCCCAATATCAGCGAGGGCACAGACCTGCACATCGGCATGACCGGCCAGGCCATCGTGGTAGCGCCGGGCGAAGACGCCCTTAAAACCGCCGTCGGCCGCTTAGACGGTGCGACGGGCGCCGCCGGCGTGAATGCCGAAGTTGTCGCCAAAGGCGTTTACGGGTTCCTGATGATTGACGGCGCCAAGGCGAAAAATCTGCCGCCCAACGTGGTGCCGGCGAACCTGAATCTGGCCGATGTCAAGATTGCACTTACCATGGGCGTTGACGGCGCGTGGCGCGAACTTGTGCTGAGTACTCCGGCCGGCTTCAGCGGCATAGCCGATGTGGTGAACCAGGTAATGTAACCTTTACGTTGATTCGTCGAAAATAAACCGCATGCCGGTGAATACGCTTTGGCGGGTATTCACCGGCATTTCGTTTTCACGCGGGTGTGGAGGCGTGTTGCCGCCTAGCGGCCGGACTTTCCCTTCGCCGCGCGGAGTTTCAGCTCGCGTTTGAGAATTTTGCCCGTGGGGCCCTTGGGCAGTTCCTTGAGAATTTCAATATCCCGGGGCCATTTGTATTTCGCCATGCGCTGCTGCAAATACTCGGCGATTTCCTCGGGGGTAACGGTTTCCCCGTCGATGGGGGATACAAAGGCTTTCACTTCCTCGCCGCGGGCGGGATCGGGCACGCCGACCACGGAGGCCTCGAGCACCTTCGGGTGGGCGTACAGCACTTCCTCGATTTCCCTCGGGTAGATGTTCATGCCGCCGCGAATGATGATGTCCTTTTTCCGGTCCACAATATAAAAATACCCGTCTTCATCGCGCCTTCCCACGTCGCCCGTGTGAAACCAGCCGTTGACGATGGCGTCCCGGGTCGCCTGCGGCCGGTTCAGGTATTGTTTCATCACGTTATGGCCGCGTATGACGATTTCACCCACCTCGTCGGTCTTCCCGAACGTGCCGTCATCGAGCATGATGCGCATTTCAACACCCCAGATGGGTTTGCCAATGGACCCGACCCGCACCTCATCGCCTTCCTGGGTAAAGGAAGCGACAGGGCTGGTTTCGGACAGGCCGTACCCTTCCAGGATGACGATGCCATAGCGTTCCTTGAAACGGCGATGCGTGTCTTCGGGCAAGGCCGACCCCCCGGACACGGCCAGTCGCACGCTGCTGAAATCATAGTCCTGGTGTTTGTTCGTGTCCAGCATAAAGAAATACATGGTGGGCACCAGGGTGACAATCGTCACCTTGTCCCGGGCGATCACCTGCATGGCCTTCTCGGTTTCAAAACGCGGCAGCATGCTCATCGCCGCGCCGCCCAGCACGGACGCGTTCATGAGACACGTCTGGCCGAAGGAATGGAACAGGGGCAGCGTTACCAGCGCCGTGTCGGCCGGGCTCATCTTCATGATGCTGTGGCAGGCGTAATAGGCATTGAAGAACATGTTGAAATGGGTCAGCTCGGCGCCCTTAGGCACCCCCGTCGTACCCGAGGTGTACAGGATAACCGCCGTGTCATCGGGCATGGTCTGAGTGGTGTCGAAGGCGCTGTCGGCCTGCATGACCACCTTGTTGAAATTTTCCCCCACGGCGGGCTCGTCCAGTTCATGCGGCGCCGACACCACGAAGAAATCCTTGCAGCATTCCGCGGCCAGGAATGCCTTGCGCGCTTCTTCCTCAAACAGTTTAAAGGCAAAGAAAGCCTTGGCGCCGGAATCCGTCAGGTAATGCTCGATCTCGTTGTGCTGATAAAGCACATTGACAGGGACAACTGCCGCGCCCGTGTGTAGAATTCCATAATAGATGATCGGAAAATGGGGGGTGTTGGGTACCATCATGGCTACGGTGTCGCCGCGCCCGATGCCTTTCGAACGCAACACATTGGCGACGCGGCGCGCAAAGTCCGCTACTTCGCGCCAGGATATCCGAACGTCATCCAGAATGACCCCCGTATTATTCGGATAGCGCTCGGCGATAACGTCAAGAAAGTGGGCCAAGTTCAGCATAAGACCTGTCTCCCGTTACCTTGTTTTCGGCATCTTTTCCCGGAAAACCCGTTATCTCAAGGTGATGGGCTGACCCGCACACAAACGGTGGACAGCCCATGCCTGTCCAAGATACACAGTATCAAAGAAACTACCCCTGTGCGCCCGTGCCAGGAGTACCTTTTCTGAAAAACACTTGTTATCGCGAATCGTGAAATATTCCCAGATGAACCAAAAGAGCCACGCGATATAAGTCGCAGTTTTTTATAAAAGTACAGTTTGCACCATGACATAATATCGAATCTATTGAGAAATTTCAATTTATTTATCTTTGGGGCGCCAAGAGTGTTATTGTAACGGGCATGCCGCAAAACAGTCCCTACGTGTTAGCAGTATAAACACCCGTGAGGGAAGTTGAAATAAACGGGTACCGGGGAATTCTTTCTTGACATTTCAATTAATAAGGCGTAGAATACGTATGCTGTGTTTGAGCACGACAGCAAGAATAAAGGCATTAACGACGGTGAATGCCGATTTGTCAAAAGTTTCAGGGCTGAAGCACTTTTCAGGAGGTGCTTATTCCGGGAGATAACACCCGGGTGGGATAACCGATATGGGACATCGGGTTGAAGACACGCAAGGGATGTGGCAGGAGCGTTCCTCCGTGCGGAACTCCTATGACCATGGGCAGCGGGTCAAACGGGGTCAGCGCGTGGCGGTACAGCAGGGACGTTACGGAACCGGCCCCGCGCCTTACGGGTATAAACGGCTAAACGACAGTTCCGGCGCCTTGGTCATCGAGGACAGGGAAGCGGAGGTGGTTCGCATTATTTTCCGTGAATACCTGCGCACCCGGAGCACAGGCAAAGTGGTGGATTACCTGCACAGCAGGAATATTTTTACACGTAAAGGCAACAAATGGTCGCGCCAGGCCATTGCCATCATTCTTTCCAACCGCACCTACCGTGGACGTGTCTCCTACGGCGACATAGAAACTGAAGGCCTTCACGAGCCCATAATAGAACCTGCCCAGTTTTACAAAGCAAACGCCATCAAGGAAGAGAAAAGCCGGACCGGCTCCAAACGCTGAGCCGCATCACAAGAAGGCCGAAGAAGACGACGCGCA
Source organism: Candidatus Hydrogenedentota bacterium (assembly GCA_012730105.1). Taxonomy (GTDB): domain Bacteria; phylum Hydrogenedentota; class Hydrogenedentia; order Hydrogenedentales; family CAITNO01; genus JAAYBJ01. The sequence continues at coordinate 1,729 of JAAYBJ010000019.1, read as the reverse complement.
TTTCGTGACGTGCCAAAGGTCCGGGATCACAGGATACTTTTTATGGCGTCCCGGACGAGTTCGATACCTTCCCATCCGAAGAAAACCAGCGCTATCAATACCGTGGCGCTCAGCGCAAGTCCAACCAGGGACGCCAATACACCGCCGATGGACATAAGGCCGTCTTCTTCCAGCATTCCCAGCCCGATGAGAAAAATCCCGAACGCCGGCGTCGTATTCGTCAGGGGGATGGGTATGATCATGGAACCTGCGCACAAAATGACGATCGTTGCCAGGAACCGGAAGGCGAGGGTGTTGTTGAACATGAACCCGAGCCGGGGCCGGATGAAGAACTCCAGGATGCGAAGGAAGAAGATCATGGTCTTGATGAGCCGCGGTTTTTCGCCTATGCCTACTTTCCTGTCCAGGACCTTTTGAGGCAGCCAGGGATACTCCCGGCCCTTGAAGAGCTGTACGCCCAACAGGACCAGAATGAACCCGAAAGGGGTGGAATATCCGGGCGCAGGCAACGGCATGGCCGAAGGAATGGCGAAAATCACCAGCAGAATACCGAAGCCCTTGACGCTTACCCGGTCAAGAATGGTCTGCACGCTGACCACGGCGCCATCTTCCCCCGCTGCGAAGATGGAGGTCACGTTTTCCGACAACTTCATATGTTTTCTCCCATCCTGAACTTCACGATTCTGAGCAGGCAGGTTTGACGCCCGGCGGCGGAAACACCAGCGGATACAGAGGGGGATTGGATCATGCCTTCCCGGTTGCACAAGAAGGCGTCGCGTTGAACGAAATCGCCGGAAACGTTCCGCCTCGCCCGGCAGTTTCAGCCAACAACGACAAAATCGTATATACTATATGTAAAATGTGGATTGAGCATCAAATCCATGCATGCGGTTTTTGGAGCAGGCGCTTTTGTTTTACCTCTATAATCAGTGCGAATAACCCGTGTGACCAAAGTAAAGGAAAAGAATATGAAACCCTGTTCAGTAGTTCTTCTGGCGCTTCTGTTGTCGGGAAGCGCGGCATTCGCGGCGGAAGACAACGGCGATGCCCTGCTCGGCAAATGGCTGACTGAAGAAGGCAAAGGCCATGTGGAGATCGCCAAGGAAGGCGGCAAATTTACAGGAAAAATCGTGTGGTTGAAGGAGCCCAACTATCCCGAGGGTGACCCCGAGGCCGGGAAACCGCGTCATGACCTGAACAACCCGGATCCTTCCAAACGGGACCAGCCGATTATCGGGCTGGTGGTATTGCGCGACTTCACGTATATGGGGGACAACGCCTGGAAAAAAGGCACCATCTACGATCCCGAAAACGGTAAGACTTACAAGTGTAACATTACCCTTGCCAAGGACGGCTCCTTGAAAGTGCGCGGTTTCATCGGCGTGTCCGTCATCGGCAGAACCTCGGTATGGACACGGGTGAAATAGTACGCTCCGTCGTGACGCTCATCAGTCCTGTTTTCCGGCCGTCTCCGGGTTTATGAACCGGCCTTTAATCTTTTTCCACACGCCCATGGACTGTCTGAGATGGACGCGGGGATCTTCTTCTATCGCGTAACACTGGAGGCCTACAGGGCCGCGATAGCCCATATCGCGGAAGGCCGCCAGCACCTCGCAATATTCATTGATGTCTTCGTCCTCAAGCGGGCCAATGGCGATCTTCTTTCCTTCATCACCATTGAGGGACAGGACCATGAGTTTCGGGGCAAGCCGTGCCGCCACTTCCGCCA
>JAAYBJ010000203.1 GCA_012730105.1 Candidatus Hydrogenedentota bacterium | reverse complement strand
TTTCCGCCTACTCGTCCATCATGGACAGAAATCCCTTCGGCCTGGCTCCCACCGTCAAAGCGGCGCCGAAGGTGGAGCAGCCGCAACCGCCGCCGCCCCCTCCTCCGCCGGAACTTCTTGGAACCATCTCGTTCGGCGATTTAAAGGGATTCGCCATTCTTAAAGAGGCAGGGCAGACTAAGGCGCGGGTCTATAAAATCGGGGATTCGGTGGGCGGGGGAAGAACCCTTGTCCAGGTTACGAGAAACACCGCCGTTTTCAAAAGGGGCGACAGCATGGAAAGCCTCTATGCGCGCAATCGCCCCATGCAGTCGATTGAGCTTCAGGGACGGGGTGGGGACAACTCTCAGAAGCCGCTTGCAGAGCGTGTCGAATTTACGAAAAGCATCGGCAAAATGGTCGACACCAGCCAGATCCGCCCCCACTTCACAAGCGGGAAAATGGACGGCTTCACCCTCGGCCGCATCACCCCCGACAACCCCCTTAAGGCCATGGGCTTCGAAAGCGGGGACATTCTGCAGGGCGTCAACGATCAAATGATCAAGGAACCCAACGATGTTTTTTTGCTCAAGTCCCTGAACGAGGGTTCGTCCTCCGCCAAGACGACCTATCAGATTAAGAGACGAGGACAGCCCATGGTTCTGGCGGTTCCATAAAAAAACGCCCATGCGGCTTCACGAGAGGGGTTCCGAAAATTCCAATTATTCCTTGACAGTTGTTGCAAAAAAAATAATAACCGAAAAACTATTGGAGCCTGGGTGGCGGAACTGGTAGACGCAAGGGACTTAAAATCCCTCGGTCCTTGTGGCTGTGAGGGTTCGATTCCCTCCCCAGGCACCATTAGATGATCCAAGGAAGTTCATACGTTCACATCATCGCAATGTTCATTTTTTGTGAACATAAACAAGATCAATGATTTTTTGTGGCCGGCTAACCGGTGATTAAGTGTCACAAATTAACCTAAGACCTCCAGCATTTCAGCAACCACTTCTACACTGCCTTCATCTTCGGAAGTCATTAAAATCGGTTTGAAATCTTTATTAGCAGGTTTAAGTATTATCCTCACATGCCGCCATGTGCCGTCTTCGCTAACTGTTTTCTCACTTTCATAGCGCTTCACGGTGAATCGTTGACCTGTTTCCGGATCCGCGGCGTCCCGGAGAAGAACAAGCACCGTTCTGCCTTGGCGTGTTCCTTCAACCGGTGATCCGAAGAGGCAGTAGGCGCCATCGGGAATCATCGGTTCCATAGACTTGCCTATCACCTGAGCCACAAACATCCCCTTTCTCAAGCGCCGACCAGTGTCAATTTCCACCCAATCCTGTTCCCAATCCAAGTCTGACACGTTCTGTGGTTCACTGAAATAGCCGGCGGCAGCTTTGAGGGGCATAAGGGGGACACAATGAACGAAGCGATCCTCTGGCATTGGATGTACAAGTCGAAGGCCGAAACGCCCCTTTTCTTTTTCCGCTTCACTTCCTTGTCGAAACCAGGATTGATCCTTCCGCAAGGCATCCCGGAGGTCGCCGGCATTGAGATAACCGGCCAACCTTCGGAAATGGCGTGTCATTGCCCCTTCATCATTCAGGTCGCTGACGGCGATTTCAATGACCTCATAGCCGTTGTTCCGCAGCCAGGACCGGATGCGTTGATCCTGTTCAGCTGTTGCGCTGTTGCCGTGGAGATGGGCGCTCAATCCATCGAGATAAATGCACACGCCCTCATCCTCATCATGGTGTGGTCCTCGGTAAATAACATCAGGTGTCGTCGTTCCGATGGCCCGGTCAAGACGGATCTGCCGGCCTCTTATTCCTTCTTCAAACCCGGCGGCTAACAACAGATGTCGCAGTCGTCGCTCCGCTTCGTTGACTGGTTGGCTTCCCTCAGCGGGGGCTTTAGAAGGTTGTCTGGCAGGGATCTCGTGGTCCTCCGTCAATCCTGTTCCCCATGCTGCAAGACGTTCCTGTGCAGCCTTCCGGTCGAGATACTTGTGATAGTATCCGTTGCGGAAGGTCTGGAGACAATCGATACAGGATTTTTCGCAGGCAGCCGGACAGTGCTCCACAACCTCTTGCGCTACTGCGGCAATTTCCTCGAATCTTTGACAAATCTGATCCAGAAGTCCTGAACCGCCGGGCATGGGGTCCCACAGCAGAGCATCCACTTCTTCGCGATCTACATGTCCGATAACGAGGATCTGCAGATCATCCAGGTGCATATCCAGGACCCGGGCGGCCGCAAAGCGCAGCGTTTCAAGGACGCTATACGCCATTGTCTTATCGGAACAAGCCGGCACTGACAGGACATCTGCCACCACATCGGCATAAAACCCGATGGGGACAAGGGGTCTTCCGCAGCGCTCTTGATGGGTCTGTTCAAAGTGTTCGCGCTGCCGATCCGAGGAGAGAGGTGAGATGCTCTGCCCGCAGACCCTGCAAACAGGATAGCCGAACCTCTCGAACCGGTCGATTGCCGATGCGGCGCCGACGTTGACCATACGCAGTCTGACTCCGCGGCGATGGTGCAAAGCCTGACCACCCCATCTGTAGGCAATCCCGCCATTGTGCTGATCGAGTTCCAGGCCGTAGACCGCCACACTCATCTGGAATCTAAACTCTTCCTCATCGGAAATGTGGGATTGGTGTACAAGATCTACGTCGCAAACTGCAATGGTTTGCAGAACAACCGCTCCAAGGGCGGCTGGAGGAATGCCTATATTGGTCAATTTGACAGCCTGTCGTTCGTACGATACTTCGAAGACAGGCGTTTCCTGCCGTTGTTCATCGATGTCGCGATGATACCGGCGAGACACAAAGCGATTTCCATTGGCATAGATCAGGTTGCCGGGCACATACTCCCTCAAGGCGACTCCGGGCGGTCGAGGCAGCGCAAACGCCATTGCGCCCGCCTGCCAGAAAGGAATCTCTGCGGTTCCCAGAACGGAGCCTGTTTCCAGTCCATAACCGGGCAGGAAGCCTTCAGCAGCCAGAACCCCATACGTGTTGACATCGTCATATCCTTCCGCTTCGCGGCGGGTACGGCGGGCTGTGCCTTTGAGGCGCTTGACAAGGGTATCGCAGCGCCGGAAAAGGGACTCGTCTTCCTGGTCCAGATCGCCCTGTTTTTCCCTCAGCCCGTTAAGTCGCCTTATCTGTTCCAGAGCCCAACGCAGACGGCGTTCCAGCCGGGAAATCACCTCCTCAAGCGTACCGACCATGCCCTTCACATGGCTGCGTAACGCCTCCGGGCGCGTTACTTCTTGGTCTACTTCCGGCCAACCCTGGCAGAGTGCATGCTCCACGTAGCTGGAGAGATCATTGATGTTACCGTCGATCAAGGATTGCAGAGGAGCAAGGTCTGGTCGTTTCTCCTTCACAAAGCCGTTTTCAAAGAGATAATCCGACACTCTGTCCGGGAGGCAGGTTTTCAGTGTGTTTTCGATGTTGCGACGCTCCGTTGCGGATCGGGAGGCATCGCGGGCGTACTGGTGCAGCCTTGTAATGACCATCGCATGAACATGTTTGGCGACCATCAGCTCATTGCGCAGATTGAATGCCGGAGGGTCGACCAGGCCCGCCAGCAGTTTGAGTGGTTCGGCAAAATACGCTCGGTCGTGCGAGACGGGACGGCAATAAGTCAAATCCACCGCCATCCGGTGACGCCGACCCGCACGGCCGGCCCGCTGCCAATAATTAGCGGGTAAAGGCGGGACGTTTCGCATGAGGATCGCATCGAGCTTGCCAATGTCCACGCCCAGTTCGAGGGTGGGGGTACAGACAAAGGCATTAACCGCTTCGGAATCGCCCTTGAAGAGATTTTCAAGGCGCTCCCGTTCTTCATGGGGGACCATGGCCGTATGCTCTTCAGGCCGGAGCATCGAATATCTCTGATCGAGCAGTTGCAGGTCGTAGTTGTCTGCTTCTTCTGGGATGAATTCCAGATCACCGTCGCAGCGCCAGGCCAGACAGGTCTGCTTCGGAGTACGTCGTGTCGTGCGGCGTCGGCAGCTCCGGCATCGCCACACTCCATGATTCTGATGGAGACGCAGGCGGTCGGCGTCAACCTGGTAGACACCGCTGACTCTTGAGAGGGGCTTTCCCTTCGATCCTTTGAGGCGGACCGGTTTGAGGAGACCTATACCCACGAGAAGGCGGAACAAGCCTTCCAGAAAGGATTCGGTATTCTCCGCGGACACGCCCCACTTTCTGGCCATCTGACTTATTGTGGTATGACCCTTATCGCTGAACCATTGGGCTACCAGTTCCTGTCGTTC